>JAKSPR010000028.1 GCA_024404655.1 Clostridia bacterium
CGCCGGTACCGTAGGAGGAGAGGACGTAGTCGGAAACGAAGATCGGAATCTCTTTTCCGGTGACGGGGTTGATGGCGGAAACGCCTTCCAGCTTGACGCCGGTCTTGTCCTTGACAAGCTCGGTACGTTCAAAGTCGGACTTTCTGGATGCTTCTTCGCGGTATGCGGCGACAGCATCATAGTTGGTGAGCAGATTCTTCCACTTCTCGACATTGGCGTGTTCCGGTGCGATAACCATGTAGGTTGCACCGAACAGGGTGTCGCAGCGGGTGGTGTAGACGGTCAGCTTGTCACCGGCAGTGGTGGCGAAATCAACCTCGGCACCATAGGAGCGGCCGATCCAGTTCTTCTGCTGGGTCTTGACGCGCTCGATGAAGTCCAGATCGTCAAGATCATTGACCAGACGATCGGCATACTCGGTGATCTTCAGCATCCACTGGCTCTTGTTCTTGCGGATAACGGGAGCGCCGCAGCGTTCGCAGACACCGTTGACAACTTCTTCGTTTGCAAGGACGACCTTACAGGAGGTGCAGAAGTTGACGTTCATTTCCTTCTTGTAAGCAAGGCCCTTTTTGAAGAGCTGTAAGAAGATCCACTGGGTCCACTTGTAATAATTCGGATCCGTCGTGTTGATCTCACGGGACCAGTCAAAGGACAGACCCAGCGCGTGGAGCTGCTCCTTGAAATGGGCGACGTTCTTTGCGGTGACGATGCGGGGATGGATGTGGTTCTTGATGGCAAAGTTCTCGGTGGGAAGGCCGAATGCGTCCCAGCCCATGGGGTAGAGGACATTCATACCCTGCATGCGCTTCTTGCGGCAGATGATATCCATTGCCGTATAGGAACGGGGATGGCCGACGTGCAGACCCTGACCGGAGGGGTAGGGGAACTCAACCAGACCGTAGAACTTTTCCTTTGTGTGGTCGATCTTCACTTCAAATGCGTGCTGCTCGTCCCACTTGGTCTGCCATTTTTTTTCAATGGCGGCGAAATCGTGCTTCATTTGCGTAATCTCCTCAAAAAAATATCTATACTATATATTTTACTTCAAAAGTCCGGAAATGTCAATATCTTTTCCTTCAGACCAGAGCTTTTCGAGGTTATAAAATTCTCTCTGATCGCGGATAAAGATGTGGACGATGACAGAAGCGTAGTCCATGACGATCCATGTGCCTTCCTCGTAGCCTTCCATGCGCTGATAATCAACGCCGGCAAGCCCCATTTTGTATTCGACTTCACCCGCAAGACCCTTGACCTGGGTATTGGAGGTACCGGTACAGAAGATGAAGTAGTCTGCAAGGACGGTCTGATCCGCAACTTCAAGCACCTTGATATGCTGGCCCTTGTGGGCGTCAAGGAGCATGACGATGGTTTCGCACAGGGTCTTGGGATCAGCCCCGGAAAGGTCGGGCATCTTTGCCTCGGCTCCGGTTAGGACTTCTTCGGTGAGCATGTTCTGATTTTCCATATAAATGATCCTTTCCATAGATGGTGGTTATTTCCGATAGGTATCGACCCGGATGCCGTTTTCCGCAATCGCGTCGGCGGTATGGGCCGAAATTGTGACGTCGGTTCTGTAGAGCTTGTCAAGGGCGGGCTTTGACGGATTTGTCAGCCGTCCGCCGGGATCAAAATGCGCAGAAACCGATGAAACATAAACATTGAGATAGTTATCCGTCAGCCGCGCGCAGGCGGGAGCGGAGAGAATATAGTACCAGGCGCCGGAATCGCCGTTTTCACGGGCATCGGTTCCGGGCAGGGTCATAAACGTGAGGTTTTCCATATCAAGCCCACGGATGCTCTTGGCAAAGAAGATCATATCCGAAAAGGACAGATCACACTTCACATGGCGGATGCCTGCGGTGACGACGGCAGGCAGGGAGAGAATGGAAATATTGTCATGGCACTGGCGGAACAGAGCGGTCAAAAACAGCTTCTGCATATCCACCCGTCCGAGGTCGCCCCGGATGTAGTCGGAGCGGAAGCGGACGAACTGCTCGGCTTGTGCACCGTCCAGATGCTGCTCGCCTGCGCTTAAGTGGATATAAAGCTCCTGCGCCGGGTCTTCGTAATCCATATTGCAGGGGATATTCACATCCACGCCGCCGACGGCGTCAACGACCTCACAGAAGGCATTGGTATCCACAAGGACCCAATGGTCCACACGGACGGCAAGCGTCTGCTCGAGCGTATCACAGAGACTGCGCATCCCGGCGGCTGTGGGGTCTTTGCTGCCGCTTTTTGAGGCTGCGCTGCGGTATTTCCCGTAAAGGGCATTGATCTTATGCCCGTCGCAGTAAGTGTCGCGGGGAATCTGGACAGCGGCTGCCGTCTGATTTTCCGTATCGTAAGAGACGAGAATGAGAACGTCCGTATTCAGCGCCGCATCGTCCTTGCCGGCAACGAGAATGTTATAGACGCCCTTTTTCCTTGCGTGGGGATCGGTCTCGGGGACTTGTTCTTTCTCCTTGGGCGGCTGGGTGTCAGCGGGTACAGAAGCGGTTGTGACCGGGGATTCCACCTTGGGAGGCTCTGCCGGGGCTTCTGTTCCTTTTTGAGAAGATGGGGGAGAAGGTCCTTTCTGCGCACTTGGCGCGGCGGTATCTGTTGGTTCAAGGGGGACGGTCACAGCGTCTTTTTCCATGAGCATGCTCCCATCCGTCAGAAGAAAGGGCGGAACCTCAGCCTTCGGCAGAGAGGGGACATACCAGACGCCCCATGCGTAGCTGAAAAATCCCGAAAGCAGAAGCACGAATATCACAAAAGGCCACGGCTTCGGTGATTTTTTACCTCCCTTTTTCTTTCTGCGCTTTTTCTTGTCAGCCATAGGTTAAAGGCCTGTCAGCGCACCGGAATATCAAGGGATTCCCGGTCGATATCGTCTGCGGAATAGGTGGGAGCATCTGTGACGCTCTTGCGGAAGATGGAGGAAATATAGCTCTCATCACTTGTAAATTTCGTGCTGTTGGATAAGAACACGGCTTCGGAGATCTCCTTGGTATAGACGTTGAAGCGGGCATTGACGAGGTTCCGTACAGCTCCGGCGTACATGACGTAGTAGGAAGCTCCGGTGTTCGGATTGACCGCGCCGCCGCCGGGGAGTGTTGTGAAGGTGATCTTGTCCAGATCAACAGAAAGGGCATATTTGGCAAAATATCCGCATTCCGCCGGGGTCAGATTGGTGGTGACGTAGTTGAGCACGGCTTTGGCAATAGAAACGGCATTGGATACCGAAAGATTACTCTTTGCCTGCTTGGCAAGGGCTGTCAAAAACAGCTTCTGTGCCGAAATTCTGCCGATATCGCCGTTCAGATATCCCTCGCGGAACCGGACGAACTGCTCTGCTTTTCCGCCGTCCAGGTGCTGATATCCGGCTTTCAGATGAATATAGAGCTCCTGTTCGGGGTCTTCGTAGTCCATATCGAAAGGAACATCCATATCCACGCCGCCGATTGAGTCAATAATATCGCGGAAACCCGCGGTATCCATGCAGACATAGCGGTCGATCTTGATGCAGAGGCCCGTTTCGATGAACTTCGCCATGGATTCGATGGCGTCCCGGTACCGCTCATTGCCCTTGGATTGGGAATGGTTGTAGGAAGCCGCGAAATAGGCGTTCAGCTTGTGGTAATTGGAGCCGACATTGATATAGGTGTCGCGGGGGAGCTGGAGTACATTCAGCTTCTGCCCGGATACGTCATAGCTGACGACCATGATGACATCTGAGAGATTGGCCATGCGGTCGACACCGAGGATCAGGAAGTTGTAGACATCTTTTCTGCGCTCGTAGCTGTCGGCGATGAGGGGAAGATCATCTTCCCAGTCCGGATCGATCTGGCCCGTGATGAGTGCACCGTTTTCATCGGTCAGAAGCTCGTCTCCCGGAGTATTTTCCGGGGTGAAGGGGAGATCGGGATCGAGGGTGGGACGGTAAAGATTCCAGAAGGCGGCAAAGAGACCTGCCATGATGAGCAGGATGCCGACTGCAGTCAGGAGCAGGATCAGCGCGCGTTTTTGTTTTTTCTTCGAGGCGATCTGATCGGCATAGTAAGCGACAACGGCGTTGTCGTCTTCGTCGTTGTCGGAATCACTGTCCTCCGGTTCTGCACCGGGGGTAGAAGACAGGTCGTCAGGGGTTTCATCCGGTTCCGGCGGGATGATATAGCGGGTAATGTCGTCGGGGACGATAGGCTCCGGCGGCTCGTTTGAGTTGATGGGCGGTTCCAGTCCGGCGGCTCTTGCGATGACAGCATCGGGTTCCGGGTCTTCAAAGCAGGAGGGATCGGGAACGATGACTGCGGGATCAGCGGACCCAACGGAAGAGGATTCTTCCTTTGGTTTCGGCGCATCCTCCGCAGGATCGGGGATTGCGGGAACGATCACATCTTTGCGTGCGCCGTTCTCGTCGAACATCTCATGGACGCGGGCGTCGGCTTCGTCGATCTTGGACTGTAGCTCCTTGTGGGCTTTGACGTCCAGAAGCTGCTCGATCAGGCCGTTCAGCTGTTCGTCGTTGAGTTCTTCCAGAGGAAGGTTGGAGAGCGCTTTGTCAGCCGGGGTTTGTTTGTTATTGTTTTTCTCCATTACAGTTATCAGCATGCCTTTCGCATGGATCAGAGGATGGAATACAGAATGGCGTTGCGCGCGGCAGTGGTCTCAGGGTCGATCAGCGCATGATGGGCAAGCAGATCGCGGATGGTCATGTCAAAAGAAAGCAGAAGTGTTCTGTCAAGGTGGGAGGCAAGAGCCTCTGCGGTCTTTGCGTGTTCTTCAATCTCATGATAGAAAACATTGCGCAGCATCACGCAGTCCTCAAAGGTGCGGGTGGGCTCGATATAGTCAGCAAGATATAAAAGCTTGCCGATGAGGGACATGTGACTTCTTCCGGTGGTGTGGGTAAGGATGGCGTCACAGACCGCATCGTTTGCGGCAGTGAAGCCCACTTTCTCATTGACCGAATATTTTGCCGCGGCAGCTGCCGTTTTGGCGTGGAGTACCTTCGGTGCTTTGCGCTCGTAATCCGTCAGAGGGATACGATAGGTTTCACAGAGGGCGAAATGTTCCTCCGGGGTTTTCTCTTTGGTAATATCGTGAAGCAGAGCGGCGATGCGGAGATCGCAGGCATCCTGCTCCGTCATCAGTCCGGGGAAGCGGCAGAACAGTCGGGACAGTGCAGCACATTCCTCTTCCACTGCGTAGGTGTGGGCAAGGCGTTTCCCGGAAATAAAAGTGGGGATCAGCGCACGGACGGCGGCGATCTTTTCTTCGTTTGTCATGGTGATCGGTACTCCTTTCTTTTATCGGTAGAGATTCTTATCGTCAATATAGGCGCGTACTGCGGGAAGCAGCAGGCCTTCTGTGGATTCGTTTGCCTGTATCCGTCTGCGGATCTCGGTGGAAGAAATCTCGATTGGGGAGAAGGGGGGGAGGAAGACCTCCGTGCCGTATTCCTCACGGTATTGTTTTGCTGCCGCAAGGATGGTCGTGTGCTGCTCCGGATCATCGGTGCGTTCCAGACAGACGATCGAGGTGCTTTGGAGAATTTCGTCTCCACGGTACCATTTCGGCAGGGTTAAGAACATATCCGTGCCGCAGAGTAAAAACAGATTTCCGCTTTCCTCCCGGAAATGTTCGAGTGTGAGGATGGTATAGCTTTTCCCGGTCTGCTTCTGTTCATAGTCGGAAACAACAATGCGGGGATCAGCATAATCCGGGTGGGAGAAGGCGATTTCCAGCATGTGCAGGCGGTCACGGGGATCGTCGTCCGCGCGGACCTGCTTATGCGGGGTGATGCCGGTGGGCAGGATATACAGGCGGTCAAGGGAACAGGTGCGGAGAAAGACCTCCGCCGCATGCAGATGACCCATGTGGACGGGATCAAAGGTTCCACCGTAAATACCGATACGGGGTCCGGTCCGGGGAAGCAGTGTCATTCTGCATCACATCCTTTCGCTTGATATTTTTGATTACTTGATCTGGGAGAGATCGATCTTTCTGTTCTTTTCCTTGGAGGAGGGGCGGTAGAGCACGAATTTCGTGCCGATGACAGTGACGAGAAGAACGCCGTCAATGGAAGCAGCCACTTCTTCTGCAGCTTCTCTCGGCATATATTCGGCATTGTCGAGGACGCGGAGCTTGATGAGCTCTCTTGCTTCCAGTGCGTTTTCGATTTGGCGGAGCATTGCTTCGGAGATGCCGCCCTTGCCGAGCTGGAAAATGGTGTCGATGCCTGCGGCAAGTCCCCGCAGATAGGCACGCTGTTTGCTTGTTACAGTCATATTCTGATGGTATCCTTTATTACTTATTTGCGGCAAGATAGTCCTTAAACTGGGCGATGAACTGCTCCATGGCTCTTGCGCGGTGGCTGATCGGGTTCTTTTCCTCTGCGTTCATCTCAGCATAGGTCTTGCCGAAGGGCTCATAGAGGAACAGAGGATCGTAGCCGAAGCCACCGTTTCCGCGGTACTCGTGAAGGATCACGCCGGGGCATTCGCCGCGGCAGATCATGGGTGCGTGGGAGTCCTCCGGGAAGGCGCAGGCGATGACGGAGACGAAATTCGCGGT
Organism: Clostridia bacterium; assembly: GCA_024404655.1. Classification (GTDB taxonomy): domain Bacteria; phylum Bacillota; class Clostridia; order Oscillospirales; family CAG-272; genus RGIG3925. Next base: position 6,565 of record JAKSPR010000028.1, read on the forward strand.
GCGCTTCTCATCCGGCACATCAGCCATTTTCTCGAGCAGCAGTTCGTTGTTTGCATGGTCGTCGCCGTGCTCACCGGCATAACGGGCGGAGTAGACGCCGGGTTCGCCGTTCAGGGCATCAACGGCAAGACCGGAGTCGTCTGCGACGCCGATGTAGCCATGGGCAGCGGCAGCCTTTGCCTTGATGAGGGCGTTTTCTTCAAAGGTGTCGCCGTCTTCCTCGATATCGCCCACAAAGCCGATATCGTCGAGGGAAAGGATCTCAATGGAGGGATCAACGGGGGCAAGGAATGCCTGCAGCTCCGTGATCTTGTGTTTGTTGCGGGAAGCAAGTACGATTTTCATGAAAACTCCTGTTGTTATTTGTCTTATTCTTTATCATCGAAGAGGGCGCGGACGAAATCTTCTGCCACAAAGGGCTGGAGGTCGTCCACCTGCTCACCGACACAGATGAACTTGACGGGAATGTTGAGTTCTTCCTTGATGGAGAAGACGATACCGCCCTTTGCGGTGCCGTCCAGCTTGGAGAGGACAAGACCGGTGATCTCTGCCGCAGTCTTGAATTCCTTTGCCTGGATGACGGCATTCTGACCGGTGGTGGCATCGAGGACCAGCAGAGTGTCACGGGCAGCGCCGGGAAGCTCACGGTTGATGACACGGTTGATCTTGGCAAGCTCGTCCATCAGATTCTTCTTGTTGTGAAGACGGCCTGCGGTGTCGATGATGAGCACGTCCGCTTTGCGGTTTCTTGCGGCGTTGACGGCATCAAAGACGACAGCGGCGGGATCGGAGCCTTCGGCCTGACGGACAAGCTCGACGCCTACACGGTCTGCCCAGACGGCGATCTGATCAATGGCTGCGGCACGGAAGGTATCCGCTGCGGCGATCATGACCTTCTTGCCGTCTTTCTTCAAGAGGTTTGCGATCTTGGCAATGGAAGTGGTCTTGCCGACGCCGTTGACGCCGATAACGAGCACGACGGAGGGGGTGGTGGAGAGGTTCAGCGGCTCGCCTTCGCCGATCATCTCAGCGAGGATGTCCATCAGCGCTTTGCGCGCTTCTTCCGGCTCGGTCAGGCGCTGCGCCTTGACAGCGGCACGGAGCTTGTCGAGGATTTCTTCGGTGGTGTTTACGCCGACGTCTGCGGTGATGAGGATTTCTTCCAGTTCATCATAAAGATCGTCGTCGATGTCGGTATAGCGGGAGAACAGGGAGGACACCTGCTTGAACACAGCGTCCTTGGTCTTCTGGAGACCTGCTTTCAGTTTTTCAAAAAATCCCATATCGGTTCCTTTCGCTTGTATGTACTTGGTTTAATTCTCGTTCTTGACATAGTTCCCGACTTCCTCGGTGCTGATGGAGAGTACGGTGGAGATACCCTTTTCGACCATCGTGACACCATACAGCCTGTCGGCGATCTCCATGGTACCGCGGCGGTGGGTGATGACGATGAACTGAGTCTTATCGGAGTTGCGGTGCAGATAATCGGCAAACTTGTCGACGTTGACTTCATCCAGCGCCGCCTCGATCTCATCAAGGATGCAGAACGGGGACGGATTGACTTTCAGAAGGGCAAAGTAGAGGGCAATCGCTACGAAGGCCTGTTCGCCGCCGGAGAGCAGCATCAGATTCTTGATGATCTTGCCGGGAGGCGCTACGTTGATCTCGATACCGCTTTCCAGAATGTTGTCGGGCTCGGAGAGAATCAGCTCCGCATGACCGCCGCCGAACAGTTCCCGGAAGACGATATGGAAATGGTGATTGATCTCCCGCATGGCGTCGGAGAAGCGGGTGCGCATCTCGCCCTCCAGCTGATAGATGATATCCGCAAGCTCGGTTTTCGACTGGGTGAGGTCGTTTACCTGCGCGGTCATGAAGTCGTAACGCTCCTTGACCTGCGTGTATTCTTCAATGGCGGAGACATTGACGGGACCCAGCGCACGGATCTTTGATTTGAGGCTGGAGACGGCAGCCGCGGTCTTTGCACGGGTGTCCTCCGTGACGGGCGGATAATTCAGCATCGCTGCCGCGGAATAGGTCAGTTCGTATTCGTCCCACAGTGTGTTGACCCGTTTGTCTTCTTCTTTGAGTGCGTCGTTGTGCTTGGTTTCCGCTTTGGTGTACTGCTGGAACAGAAGCTCATTGGTGTGGTTCTGGTTCTTGATCTCTCCGCGCAGTGCGGCGTCTTTCTGATCGCAGTCGGCAGCCATGGCGGCGAACTCATGCCGTTTTCCCTCGGCCTCTGCGGCTTTGGCGCGGTCGTCTTCCGCTGTTTTCCGCTTTTCCGCAATGGCAGCGGTATGCTCGGTGCGTTTTTCTTTCAAGGATTTCGTTTCCTCACCCATGGCAAGGGAACGGGCCTCCATATCGGTGATGGACTGGCTGATCTGGGCGATCTTTTCATTGGCGGCTTCGATATCCTTGTTTACCTCGGTGAGGCGGATGGTATGGCGGGAGAGGGTGCGCTGCGCTTCCGCAAGGGCTTTGCCGAAGGCTTCACGCTGTTCTTCTGCCTCGGTGCGCTCGGCGCGGAGAGCATCCTCCTGCTCCGCATTCTCGCGGATCAGGCTGCGGAGCTTTTCCAGTTCCTCCTGATAGGTGTCGCCGGAGGCATCCAGCTTTTCTTCCTCGGTAATGAGGGAAGCGAGCATTTCCCGGTCGTTGTTCAGCTGGGATTCGATGACCTGCTCCTGTGTGATCTCCGCCTGACAGAGGGTGCTGATCATAGACATGTTCACGCGCAGGTTTTCCAGCTGATCGGAATACTTGCGGGAGTCCTTGTCAAGAGCGGCGAAATCCGCTTTGATGGCTGTGATCTGGTCATTCAGAGCAGCGCACTCCGTGCGGAGCGTTTCGATTTCCGTGCTGCGGGTCAGCATACCGCTGTCGTGCTTCACGGAACCGCCCGTGAAGGAACCGCCGGCGTTGATCTGCTGACCGTCCAGCGTGACGATACGGACCTTGTAATCATAAGCCCGCGCAAGCTCCGTCGCATGGTCGATGTTGTCGGTGACAAGGGTTCTTCCGAGCAGAGAGCGGATGACGGTGTCAAAGCGCTTGTCATAGCTCACAAGGGTATGGGCAAGGCCGATATACCCCTTCTGCCGCTCGGCTGCCTGCAGGGAGAATCCGAAATCGGAGGCCCGCATGGTGGTCAGGGGGTAGAAGGTCGCGCGTCCGGCATTGTTCTTTTTCAGATGGAGGATCGCCGCTTTTGCGGAGTTTTCGTCCTCCACGGCGATGTTCTGGATGTTGGCGCCCAGTGCCGTCTCAACGGCAGTGGCGTATCTCGGCTGCACCGTGATCAGCTTGGAAAGCGGGCCGTAGAGCTTGGCGCCGGGGATCTTGCCGTGCTCATATTCGCTCATGACAAAGCGGACGGAGCGGCTGTAGCCTTCAAGCAGCTCTTCCATGCGGGAGAGCGCGTCAATGCGGTTTTTCTTTGCGGTGTAGTCAAGGAAGATAGCGTTCTGCTTTTCTTCCAGCGTCTGTTTCTTTGAAGCAATATCGGAAAGTGCGGCGCGGGCAGCTTTTGCCTGCTCCTCAAATTCGGCATTTTTCGCTTGATAGTCGGCAGTAGCCTTCTTGGCCTGTGCCAGCCGCCCTTCGTACTGACGGATGTTGTCCTCGTATTTTTCCTTGCTCTCGGCGATCTCGGCCCGCTTTTCCTTGTCGGCGGAACCGGATGCCTCCAATGCGGAGAGAGCCGCTTTCAGATCACCTGCGGCGCGGGTGGCCTCGGCGATCTCATCGTTGAGCTCGGAAATGTGGGTATAAGCTTCATCAAGCGCATGGTCGTTGTCGGCCTCGGCCTGACGGTCTGCTTCACAGATGGCTTCCGCATCCTTTTTCTGGGTGAGCAGCGCTTCCAGCTGCTCGTTGGCGGTTTTCAGCCGTTCCTTTGTCTCGGTGATGACCTTGGACTGCTCGGATGACTGATCTTTGTTGGAGTTCAGCCGCTCGTCGATGTGTGCAATCTCGTTTTCAAGGACGCTGCATTCGCCTTCCAGCTTCAAAGCAGCGCTGTTCAGCTCCGTGACCTGATCGGCGTATTCCTGTGCTTTTGCTTTGTGTTCCTGCGAGAGCAGATATAACCGCTCTCCGCGCGCTTCCATATCGGCAAGCTGCTCAACGGCGCGCTCGTATTCGTTCTTGGACAGCTTGAATGCCTCGGATAGTTCCTTGATCTGGGCTTTCAGCGCCTGCATGTCGTAAAGCCACAGGGCGATATCGGATTTCTTCTTGTCTTCGTACAGCGCAAGATACGTCCTCGCCTTCTCGCTTTCCTTTTCCAGAGGACCGACGCGGCTTTCCAGCTCTGTGACGATGTCGTTGACACGGGTCAGGTTGTCCTCAACGGTCAGAAGTTTCTTTTCGGCTTCTTCTTTCTTGTATTTGTATTTGGCTATGCCGGCGGCTTCCTCGAAGATGTTCCGGCGTTCCTCGGACTTGCGGGAAATGATCTCGGCGATCTTGCCCTGTCCGATGATGGAATAGCCCTCACGGCCGATACCGGTATTTAAGAACAGCTCATGGATATCACGCAGACGGACGGGCTTGGCATTGATGAAATATTCGCTTTCGCCCGCACGGTAGTAGCGTCTTGTGACGGTCACTTCGTCGTAATCGGTGGCAAGACGTTCTGTGCCGGTGTTCTCAAAGGTGACGGAGACTTCGGCGAAGCCCATCTGACGGCGGGTATCCGCACCGCCGAAGATGACGTCCTCCATCTTGCTGCCGCGCAGATTCTTGGAGGAAATTTCGCCGAGAACCCATTTCATGGCGTCGGAGATATTGGATTTGCCGGAGCCGTTGGGGCCGACGACGACGGTTGCGCCGCGGTCAAAGGTCAGTTTTGTTTTGTCGGGGAAGGACTTGAAGCCCTGCAGTTCCAGTGATTTTAAGATCAAAGTGCTTGTTCTCCGTTTCGTTTATTCTTCTTCGGGCTGTTCCTCACCGAAGAGGATCAGCGCTTGATATGCGGCCATCTGCTCGGATTCGCGCTTGGTAGCGCCTTTGCCGCGTCCGATGATGTTGGAATTCAGCCGTGCTTCGGTCTCAAAGACCTTCTTGTGATCGGGGCCGGTCTGACCGATCAGGACATATTCGAGAATCTCACCGGGACGCTGCTGGGTGATCTGCTGCAGCAGTGTCTTATAGTCCTTGGTGCGTCCGTTTTTCAGCATGGCGGCCTCTTTCTTGACATAGGGAAGCAGGAATCTTGCCGCTTCCTCTTTCCCTGCATCAAGATAGATGGCAGCGAGCAGCGCTTCAAAGGCATCGGCAAGAATGGACTTGCGGCTTCTGCCGTGGTTCAGTTCCTCACCGCGTCCGAGCATGAGATAGTCACCTAAATGGATATCATCGGCATAGCGGCAGCAGGCGTCCTCACAGACGATGCTGGCACGCATCTTGGTCAGCGATCCTTCGGGCAGGGTGCGGAAGGTGGAGAATAAATATTCGCTTGTAATGATGGAAAGCACGGAGTCGCCCAGAAACTCGCTGCGTTCATTGCACACGGCAGTGATACCCTTAGAGCGCAGCTCGTTTGCATAGGAGGAATGGGTCAGCGCTTCTTTGAGCAGCTGGCTGTTTTTGAAATGGTATCCGATGGTGTCCTCCAGCAGTGCCGGGGAGACCGGATATACGGATTCCGCAGTGTTTGCAGGCATGGGATATACTCCTTTCCCCGGTGCGCGGGACGCGTGCTGACCGGGACAGCGGACCCGGAGCGCATCAGCCCTGAGTCTCTTCGGATTTGTGTTTGACGTAAATGGATGCACGGGATGCGATTTCTTCCGTGAGCCCTGTGCTCACAAAGGAAATGGCCTGACGGCAGGCGTTTTTGATCTCCTTGGCGTTGGCGGAGCCGTGGGCTTTGATGACGGGCTTGGAAATGCCGAGGAAGGGAGAACCGCCGTATTCGGAGGAGTCAAAGTCGCGTTTTAACTGCTTTAGCTGCTTTTTCATGATGAGGGCGGAGAACTTGGTGACGACATTCTCCATGAACATGCGCTTCAGGCGGAGGGTAAAGAAGATGCCCATGCCCTCGATGAGTTTGAGCACGATATTGCCCGTGAAGCCGTCAGCGACCAGAACGTCACATTTGCCCTTGTAAATTTCCTTGCCTTCCACGTTGCCCACAAAACGGATGGTGTCGTTATTTGAAAGCCGCTCGTAGGTCTCCACGTAGACCGGAATGCCCTTATGGGGTTCTGCGCCGTTATTGATGAGGCCGACTTCCGGTTCCTTGATACCGAAAATCTTTTCCATGTAGACCGCGCCCATGAAGGCGAACTGTTCCATATACTCGCTGGTCACGTTGATGTTGGCGCCGCAATCCAGCAGCAGAGCGGGGCGGTCGAAGGGAAGAATGGTGGCGATCGCCGCACGGCGGATTCCTTTGACGGTACGGACGATCATGGTAGCACCGGTATAAAGCGCTCCCGTGTTGCCGGCGCAGACCAGTGCGTCTCCGCGTCCGTCTGCAAGAAGGTGCAGAGCAACAGCCATGGAGCAGTTTTTCTTTTTGCGCATGACGTCGAAGGGATCGTCCTCCATCGTCAGTACCTCGTCCGCATGGACGATCTCAATGCGGGAGCCTTCATAGGAGGCTCCGTCGTTTTCGGCAAGAGAGGCACGGATAGCGCTCTCGTCACCGACCAGGATCAGGGACAGACCCTCATCCAGCGTCCGGAGAGCAAGTACCGCACCTTTTACGATTTCCGCCGGGGCGTTGTCGCCGCCCATGGCGTCCAGAATGATTTTCATAGATTCTAAAATGTCCTTTCCGGGATGACATTAACAATCGGAGATTTCCGTTGGGAAGAGCTCCTCTGCACATTGTGCTGCCAGAGTGCAGGCGCGGGCAGCGTAAGCGTCGTTGCGGGCCTTTTTGCCGCCCTTAACTTTCTTTTCCAGCGGCGGGATGAGGCCGAAATTGGCGTTCATCGGCTGGAAGTCCACCACTCGCTCATCGGAGATATAGGCTGCCATGGAGCCGATGACGGTTTCCTTCGGGAAGAAGTAGGCCGTCTGGCCCAGCACCCGGCGGGCGGCGTTGATGCCTGCCGTAAAGCCGGAGGCGGTGGATTCAATGTAGCCCTCTACCCCCGTCATCTGACCTGCAAAGAACAGGGCAGGACGGCTGCGCATGGAATAGTCACGGTCAAGGAGCTTGGGGGAATTTAAGAACGTATTTCTGTGCATGACGCCGTAGCGTAAGAATTCCGCATGTTCAAGTCCCGGGATGAGACCGAAGACACGGCGCTGCTCGTCCCATGTCAGATGGGTCTGGAAGCCGACCAGATTATACATGGTCTTGTCGGTGTTTTCCTGCCGCAGTTGGACGACGGCGTAGGGTTCCCGTCCGGTACGCGGGTCAGGCAGTCCTACGGGCTTCAAAGGACCATAGAGCAGGGTATCCATACCCCGCTTTGCCATGACCTCCACGGGCATACAGCCCTCAAAGACGGTCAACTCTTCCCCTTGCGGGAGATCGAACTCATGCAGCGGCGCTTCCTTTGCCGTGATGAGCGCCTGATAGAAGGCGGTGTATTCCTCTTTGGTCATGGGGCAGTTGAGATAAGCCGCCTCGCCCTTATCGTAGCGGGAGGCCTCCCAGGCGCGTTCCATGTTGACCGATGCGGCGTCCACAATGGGAGCGGCAGCATCAAAAAAGTGGAGGTATTCCGCACCTGTCAGCTCTGCAATGGACTTGGAGAGCGCATCCGCGGTCAGGGGACCGGTCGCAACGACGGTAACGGCGTCGGGGTCGGCGGGAAGCTCTTTCACTTCCTCTTCAATGACCGTGATCAGCGGATGGGAGCGGATCTTATCGGTGATATAATCGGAAAATCCCGTGCGGTCCACGGCCAGCGCGGCACCCGCGGGGACTTCGTTTGCATAAGCTGCCTCCATGATGAGGGAGCCCAGCAGCCGGAGTTCTTCTTTCAGAAGCCCGATGGCGTTGAAGATCTGATTGGAGCGCAGGGAGTTGGAGCAGACCAGCTCAGCAAAGCCAGTATAGCGGTGAGCGGGGGTATGCTTTTCCGG
>JAKSPR010000280.1 GCA_024404655.1 Clostridia bacterium
CGGTGGGGCCGCAGGCCCGGGGCAACCCTTCCACTGGGCTGCGGTCAAAGAAGACCGTATACCCCGCCCCGTCTGCGGGGATGAGAACAGGCATCCGTCCTGCACCGTACCGTCCCGGATCAAGGGTGAATACGCCTCCCTCACTTTTCATGGAAAGCGCACCGCAGCGGATGCAGAACGGTCCCGGTCCGATGGATAGAGAGAAGCAAGAGGCGATACGCATGCCGCCGTGCTTTTTCACGGGTATCCTGTGTCCGCAGATCGAATCGAGTTCCGGGAGCGGGGATATGCGGAGATTCCCGTTTTCCACGGTGATGACCCGCGGCAGGGTAAGGGCGTGTACCCAGCCGTGGGAACATTCGGGACAAAGACCGCCCTCCGCACTCCCCGGCTTTCCCATCCAGGCAAGAAGGAGCGTCCGCCCGGTCCCATCGCGCCAGGTCTGGGGGGCATAGAAATCCGGACCTGCGTCCCACAGATGAAACCCGCCGGTCGGTCTGCGTGCGGTGTCCTCGGAAAAGTACCCGGCAGCATCGGTGCGGGGCTCTGTTGACTGACGGCAGCAGGAAAAGAACCGCTGCGGCCCAAAGATCAGCTCATCCGGACATTCCCACATATAGGAACCATCCTCGTCCTCAAAGCGGTCGGAAAGTACCCATCGGCCGCCGTCCTTCATCGACGCAGTATGATAACGCAGAAATCCTCCGCGTCCGTCGATTGTCCGCATACCGAGCAGCATATCATACCCGTCCGGCGACGGAATGATCTTCGGGTCGCGGACGTGGCAGGAGAGACCTTTGGGATAGTCCTCCGGTGCGAGAACAATCTGTTTTTCCGGAAATACCGTACCATTCTCCGAACAGCAGGTGATAACCGTCTGTCTGCGTCCGGAAAGGATGCCGTCACCGGCGCGGTCTGCCGCATCCCGCACATTGCCTGTATAGAACAGCCGCAGGCGGTCATCCTCCGCCACGGCTGAGCCGGTATAGACTCCATGACAGTCAAAGGGCATATCCGGGGCAAGGGCCGGCGGGTATTGGCGGTAATTGATAAAATCCCGTGTGGCAGTATGACCCCAGAAAATCAACCCACGCTCCGGTGCAAAGGGGGAATACTGATAGAAGATGTGATGCTCACCGCGGAAATAACAGAGCCCGCAGGGATCGTTCATCCAGCCGCAGGGCGGCGCGATATGATAGGACGGGACATACTGCGGGTCTATGACGGTATATTTTTCGGCAAGGGCGGCACAGGCAAGCAGCGATTCTGTCTCCCGCCTCATGCCATAGTCTCCCCATCCGGTTCCTCCCGGAAGCCAAGCAGCCACGAAACCGCAAATCCCACCACAGCCGCTGTCACAAGGGAGATGAGATAACCGAAGGCGTACTCCGTTGTGATGAGGAACCCGAACACGCCCGTAACGCCGTAGGCAGTCGCGCCGACGCCGAAGAGGGACGAAACCAGCGCGCCGCAGGCTCCGCCGACAGCACCCGCAGCGAAGGGCCGCAGATAGCGGATATTCACACCGAAAATTGCAGGCTCCGTAATGCCGAGGAACGCCGACAGGGACGCGGGCAGTGCCATGGCTTTGGTTTTCTTCCGCTTCGCCCGGAGCGCTACTGCCAGCGCCGCCGCGCCCTGTGCTACGTTGGCGGCAGAGGCGATGGGCATCCAGGTATTGAGCCCGACAGAGCTGAGCATGCCCGCTTCAATGACATTATACATGTGATGCACCCCGGTCACCACCGTCAGCGCATATAGTCCTCCCATGAGGAATGCGCCGATACCGAAGGGGATGGTGATCAGCCACTCCACCCCGCCAAGCACCCATGTCTCAAGCCGGGCAAAGACCGGGCCGATCACGGACAGGGTGACATACCCCGTCACAAGCACGGAGGTCAGAGGGGTCACAAAAAGGTCGATCATGGCCGGAACGATCTTATGAAGAAACCGCTCCAGTCGGCTCATGAAGAATACAGCCAGTACCACAGGGATGACATGTCCCTGATAGCCGACGGCGGGAACAGAATAGAGCCCGAACCAAACGGGAATCTGCGGAACCGCCGCCTCCGCTGCGCTCCATGCGTTGACAAGGTTCGGGTGGATCATGATCATGCCGATGACCGCTCCGAGATACGGATTCCCGCCGAAGGCCTTTGCCGCACTGACGGCGATGAGGATCGGCAGAAACGTAAAGGCCGCGTTGGAAAATAGGTTCAGAAGCGTAAAGAAGCCTGAATCTGCAAGGCTGGGAACTGCACGGCCCAGACCTTCCAGAAGTCCCATGAGGAGACCGGAGGCTACGATTGCGGGTATAATCGGAACGAACACATCGCCGATGGTCTTGATCGCCCTAAGCAAAATGTTCTGCTTCCCCGCTGCCGCCGCTTTTACATCCTTTTTGCTTTCATGCCCGAGGTGCGCCGCTTCAAGAAACGCCTCCGTCACCCGGTCAACAATTCCCGTGCCGAAAATGATCTGCAGCTGTCCCTGTGCGGCAAAGACGCCCTTAACCCCCGGAACTGCTTCCGCCGCTGCACGGTCTGCCCGGCTGTCGTCTTTCAGTACCAGACGCAGGCGGGTGGCGCAGTGCGCCGCGCTGACGACGTTCTCCGGTCCGCCTACCGCATCAAGCACTGCCCTTGCCGCTGCTCTTTCATCAATCGCCATAATAAACCGTTCCTTTCGCATGTTTCATGGCTGTAGTTTTGTCAGGCTTGGACAGAATTATGCAGAGGAAAATCATTTTTCAAAAATTCCGAAAATTTGTTCGTTTTTCTCTTGACAGAACAAATATTCTGTGTTATACTAATGCCATCAAAAGAACAGTCGTTCGTTTAACAGTGAACAGTGGTGCACAGCAGTACAGCCCGGAAAGGAATTTATTATGAAACTCATTGATGTATCCGATATTCAGACCGCAATCGACTGGTCCCGTGTTGCAGACGCGGACGCAGTCATCGTTCGTTTCTCCCGCGGCGGAGATTCCGACTGCTGCTGCGGCATTGCTCCCGAAACCGATGATATGGCAGAGCGCAATCTGCGCGGTTGTGCGGTCCACCGCATCGCCTGCGGTGTCTCCCATGTGCTGGCAGGCACCACGGTCTCCGAGGTCCGCCGCGAGGCAAGATGGCTGATCGCGCGCTTAAAAGAGAACCGTGAACAGATCACACTGCCCGTCGTTGCAGTATTTCTTGGTGAAAACGGTCTTGCAGAGCGCTATCGTCAGTGCTCCCCCGCCCACAATGCAGAGCTTGTCCGGGTGTTCTCCGGCATCATCCGCAGCGCAGGTTTCATTCCGGTGCTCCATGCAGACCGTGAGACCCTGTTCCGTTATGTGGAACGGACAAAGATCGGTCATGTCGGTATCTGGTATGTGCGTCCCTACGTCGGCGAGGGAACCGCAATGGCAGAGGTGCCGGACATGATGCTGTGGCAGTATTCCACGGAGTCCTCCCCTGTCAATGCAGGTCTGTATTCCGACTATAAGGTATCAACTTCCACAAAGTTAAATGCGGTCAGACGCCCTCCCCGTCCCCGCTCCATTGCCGAACGCCTGTGTGCCTGCTGATTTCCGCTCCTCCAAAAATTCATATAAAAATCGCCCGGATGTTCGGTTTTCACCGCATCCGGACGATTGATTTTTGGGAATATGCAGATTATGCGTCACACTCAAAGATCAGGTCGATCTCTCTGATACAGCCGTAGCCAACGATCTTGGTCGGCACGAAGCCCACGTACCGGTAGCCCATGCGGGCATAGCGGTCGATGATCTCTTTATGCTGGGTCAGATCGTAGCTGAGCATGTGGGTATCCAGTTTGACGTTTACATATTCATAGTGTTTCATGGTTTTGCTCCATCGTTTTTGTGTTTTTTACTCTGCTTTCGGAGTTTCAGCGGGGAGTGCCTTGTTATCGGCTGCTGCTGCTGCTGCCTTGCCTCCGACAACGGCTGCAAGGAGGGTGGACAGGTCGATACCGGTGGATTCCTTGACGCCTTCCATGATCTGGCTTGCGCTCTTCATGACGTCGCCGACCAACTTGGTGGAGT
>JAKSPR010000281.1 GCA_024404655.1 Clostridia bacterium
AATGGTGCAGGGCGTATCGAACCAGATGAGGCACAGATCACCGTAATTTGTGAGGATTTCCTTCACCTGCGGTTTGATCTTTTCTTCAAAGCAGATGGAATAATCCTTGTGCGCATCGTCCGGGAAATCCCAGTTGTTGACCCAGTAGCCCTTGCCGCCGCACCATGTCTTGCCGACGGTGTAGCCGCCGCCGTGAGGATGGCTCCAGTCAAGATCCTGGGAGTAGTAAAGACCGAATTTCAGTCCCTGTTTAGCACAGGCGTTGGCAAGTTCCCCGACAACATCACGTCCGAAGGGGGTGGCATCCACCACATTGAATTTGGAGACTTTCGAGTGGAACATCGCAAAACCTTCGTGATGCTTTGCCGTGAAGACCATGTATTTCATGCCTGCGTCTTTGGCAACCTTCACCCATTCATCTGCATCAAAGCAGATGGGATTGAAGGCCTTTGCCAGAGCGTGGTATTCGTCATTGGGGATGCGGAAATACTGCTGGGTCCATTCGCCGATGTCCTCCATCCGGCGGCCCTTCCATTCACCGCCCGGCAGACAGTAAAGACCCCAGTGGATCATAAGACCGTATTTTGCCTGTTTGAACCATTCTTTGTTTGTCATGATGCTATCTCCTGTTCTGCCGCCGGAGCGGCAAGTACTTTTTTATATTATAACGTATTTTCCGGGGAAACGCAAGAGCAGGGAATGATTTTTAATGCTTTTTTCCTCGTTCCGCAAACAGAAAAAGGGACTGCAGTTTTCCGCTGCGGTCCCCAATCGGTTCCGATATCAGAAGTTATAAAGCATGCTGATGTAAATTCTGAACAGCCGCAGAAAGCCGCCGGAATAATAGATATTGTCCAGCGCTTCTTTGAGCATGATGGGATCATCGGTCAGGATTCCGTCGACACCGCAGTCGGTGAGGAACTGGATGGTGCTTCCGGTATTGGCAGTCCAGGCATAGATCTTTTTGCCTGCCGCGTGAACTTTGGATACGAGCGGCAGAGTGATAAAGCTCTGCTCAACGGAATAGCCGTCGGCCGCATCGAAAGTGCTGATATCTCCGATCGCCATGGACATGGTGTAAAGCGTGGTAATATCCGGATCGAGCGCTTTGATCCTGCGCAGCGGCTCCGGGCTCAGACTGATGACCGCGCACCGCTTTACCATATCATTGGCATAGAGGATTTCAATCAGTTCTTCTTCGAGATGATGGTCATATTCCGCGACTTTGATCTCAATCTGCACATACAGGTTTTCATAGTTCTTGATCAGCTTCAGTATTTCATCGAGGGTGGAGAGTTTCAGACCCTCATAAGCCGGGGAAAACCAGGAACCGACGTCGATTTCCATGATCTCATCGTAGGTCAGCTCATGAATGGCGCGGTTGTCTCCGGTGAATTTTTTCAGACTGTCATTGTGGCTGACAAGGATCACACCGTCCTTTGTTTTCTGAATATCCAGTTCGATCATGCCGTCAGGATTTTCGAGGGCAGCCAGTTCAAACGCGGGATAGGTGTTTTCCGGCGCCCGGATGGAGTCTCCCCTGTGCGCTGCGATCAGTGGACGTTCCGAATCCATGTAGAAATGGTCAAAGACCTCCGTCTGTGTGAAAATATAATATCCGAGACATGCAAGAAAACAGAGGCCGGCTGCGATGACATAAGTGTTCTTCCGGGTCTTCTGCGTGTCCGGTACCAGTCTTACCTCCGCTCTGTCCGGTTCCTCTTCCAGAAGGACAAAATGCAGGGCACTGACCGCGGCAAGCGTGAATACCGGCGCGATGATCTCCGAGGCGATCATGCGCAGGGAAAGGGAAATATTGGCGACCTGCAGGTTATCATAGATGATATTCGTCTCCGACGCCGGTTTGAAAAAGGATGTCATTGTGACGATCAGCTCCGAAATCACCGCTGAAATCCCGACGTTCAGAATAAAGAAGAACCCGGCGATCAGAAACACGGTCAGCGCGGTGAAGAGAAAATTGCCGCCGATCAGCTTCCGGCTTCTGGTACAGGAACGGATGAAGTTCTCATTTCCCAGGAAATAGTAATTCATCGAGAAAAGATAGACGATGACGGTTATGAAGAACAGAAGCATAGAGCCCCAGTAGACAAGATTCAGGACCTGGGACGCATCAATGTAATCCCGGACAAATTCCGGAATGAAGAACTCCAGATAGTTGCTGGAAACGGTGATAATGCGAAGAGCCGGGATCAGACCGAAAAGCAGGACGATGATCGGCCAGTTCTGCGGCAGAAAGGATTTCAGACAGCAGGATACACTCATGCTGAATGTTTCAAATAAACCCGCTTTCCTCCGTCCGCTGCTCTGATAGAAAATATAGGTATATCCCGACACCTGGAAAATGGAGATCATGGCCATCAGCAGGGCACCTATGATCATGATAAAGATGACAAGGGGGTGGTGGAGACTTGCAGAAAAGGCGCCGGAATCCACATATCGGTCACCGCGCAGCGCCATGCAGATATCAATAATGGCATAATATATGGTGTAGCTGACAACCACATTGCCAAAGGAATTGATCAGCGTAAAGAGGAGCAGATTCATCCAGTTGAATCCCAGAAGCTGGAGGGTCCTGTTCCAAACTTTTCTGAATATTTTGAGCTTTTTCAGCCGCCCGAAGCGTGATGATGCAACTTCCATTTCTGCCGTCTGTCAATAGACAGAATCTCCTGTTTTTTTTACCATTATACTCAAAAAAGGGAATAACGTCAAGATGATAAGCCAAAGACTGAGCACAAATGCGCACGGTTTCAGCGAGTTCGTAGAATTAACCGAAAAACGATACGCTGATCCCGGATATTTTATGGTTCATCACACGCTGTTTGGTACGGAGTTGGTACAGTTTGCGTGCTATAATAGTCAATGAAATATTATGTAAAAAGGAAGGGTTGAAATGAAATCCCGTATTGCTTTCTGTCTTGTGATGCTCATGCTGTTTTCAGCAGTGCTCCCGCTGCACGCAGAATATGAGCTGCCGATCCTGATTGCACCGAATCCGATGACGGCGCAGCAGTTTACCGATCTCCCTGATGATGCCGATGCCCGTGAAGCCGTTTTATGGGCTTTTGATAACGGTATTGTCAACGGTACCGCAAAAGGCGTTTTCTCACCGGATATGATCTGTTCCCGCGCGCAGGCCGCCTGCATGCTGTATCGTCTGGAAGGCACACCGACCTTCATGAACAACAATTGTTTTGCCGATGTCGCCGAAGGCAGCTGGTATGAAAAGGCTGTTATCTGGGCAGCCGGAAAAGGTATCATCCTTGGTTATGACGACGGTCTGTTCCATCCGGAAGATGATCTGACAAGAGAGCAGTTTGTCACCATGCTTTACCGGTATGCGCAGTATCTGCATAATTACCGCTGGATCGCAATGGATTCCTTTTGCGGTGATCCCGCAAACTTTGCCGATACGGCAGAGATTTCCGATTTTGCTGAGGATGCTTATACATGGGCAATTTCCCGTTACATCTTTGATAAGGGAACTGCTCTTGCACCGAAAGCACTGTGTACCCGTGCCGATGCCGTTTCTCTGATCTACCGCTGTTTCCCATACGCGGATGCAGATAACTGGGCTTATCTGGAAGCAGACAAGCAGGATACCGACGCTGACGTCTTCTTTGTCAATCCCACGGTTTTCATGGGTGAAAACCCTGTCTGGGATTACTACGATGAAGCGACGATGAGCTCCTTTGTCGGTTCCATCAACATGGAAAAGGGCATTTACGAAGAAAACACCCGGTTCTTTGCGCCGTATTATCATCAGGCATCTTTCTCTGCATACTATCTTGAGGATACCGAAAAGCAGACGGAAATCTTTGAGCATATCTATGCCGAGGTCCGTGAATCCTTCATTTACTATCTTGAAAACTACAATGAAGGCCGTCCGATCATTCTCGCGGGATTCTCTCAGGGCGCAGATATGTCCATCCGCCTTCTGAAAGACTGCTTCAAGGATGAAAATCTGCAGAAGCAGCTGATTGCCTGCTATGCGATCGGCTGGCGCATCACGGAAGAGGAAATG
>JAKSPR010000282.1 GCA_024404655.1 Clostridia bacterium
CCTGTGACTCCTTTCGTTACCACAAGCCCCCACTTCAAAACGTCAGTTTAAGTGGTGGGTAGTTGACTGCTTTTCTACGGTAACGACCATACCGGAATTTCCGGGGAGGGTGACATTGAATCCGTCATCTGTTCCCGATGCTTCCCCGCCGTGCAGGGGGAGAACTTCTTTGAGCTGATATCCCTTGCAGGTGATGTGTGCTGTACCTGTACGCGGTGTATAGTTGAGAATCGTTAAGATCCGCTCGCTGTCAGACTTTTTATGCTCCGTGACGCAGAGATACGGTGAATCAGATACTGCGATCTTTTCAGCATTTTTCAGTTCACACTGCCCATAGAAGCGATAGAGATCCCGTGCATGATCGCCGGAAACAACACCGTTCTGGCATCCTGCATCGGATTCGATGGGGTAAGCACAGAAATAGACTTTGCCCTTGCCGTACTGATTGACCGTCAGAGCCGGATTGCCGTCCTCCGCCGAAACCAGAACCTTTGCCGTGGTGACCTCATACTGATTCTTGATCTCGCTCCACATATCCGCCGTTGTTCCGTCTGCGAATGTTACACGGTCAGCGGATGTCCGGCGGCAGCGGGTCTTTACCTTCACACCGGTAAAGGAGGAAAAGGGCGAGAGGAGTGCATTGCCAAGGGACAGATAGAGTGTGGCACCGTTTTCAACCCGTTTCAGAATTTCTTTGAGCACATGTCCTTCAATGGCGGCAAGACCGGAAAGTCCCGGCAGCATATAGACAGGAGATTCGGGAATCTCATCGAGCTGCCATGCAAAGGTGATATCAAGTCCCGCCTGTTTTGCAAGGATGAAGGAGCCGAAAGCATTTGCCCAGATATCCTGACCGCTTGTCAGAATACAGACAGCGTCTTTCAGATATACAGGGAGCGTATTTCCGGCTTTGCCGTCATCTCCCATGACGCCGCCTGTGAAGTTGTCAGCAAAATCCGTAAACGCTTTCATTTCCATAGCGACCGGCTTGGGAGAATTATCAATACGGAACAGGCCCAGTTCCCGTTCGACGGAATCCCAGTCGTAGGGTGTATGGGTCAGAGAGGACTGCTCGTTTGCACACCACCAGACGAATCCGCGCAGATCATGAGCCCATGTCGAGAATAAACACGCCCGGATATAATCCGCAGCGATGGGTTCATCAGCAATCATCGGACCAAGCGTTCCGGCTTCCTCTACAAAACAAGGCTTTTTTCCAAGGGAAGCATAGAGAACAGACTCCGCCGTGGAATGCAGAACAGACTTCATTTCGTTCAGCGGGTCCGTATCACAGTGCGGTGTGAACAGCGGATAAGGATGAGTACAGAGAATATCAAGGATCTCTCCCTGATCCTCCGGAGACCATACACCGGTGGGAGAGAGGCTGTGCATACCGGAAACGACGGGATGCCGGGGGTCTTCTGTGCGGATGGCATTCGTTATGGCAGAAGCCCAGAGATACGCTGTATCATGAGAGACACTTTCCATGCAGTTGCATTCATTGCCAAGATCCCATGCGGCGATGGCCGGATGGTCCTTGAAACGTCTTACCAGATAGCGGACAAAACGGATCTGCCAGCGGATGACAAGGGGATCGGACAGCAGTCCCTTGCCCTGAAAGGCTTCCGGCATGTGCATACGTCCGCTCATCCATCCGGTGATCAGACCGACAACAAGACGGATGCCGTTTTTCTCTGCAAGATCGCAGAACTCAGCAAAGCGATCCGCCATGACGATATCCACGCCTGCTTGTCCGGCATCGGTAAACGGCAGCGGGTCTTCTCCGAGGCGGATCTCGCGCTCATTGGAACCGCCACCGTAATGGATACGCAGCGGCTGAAAATCACGCCAGTTCGGGAACATCCGCATAACACGGATATGATGTGCAGAAAGACGCTTCATATCAGCGTCAATGACATCGGGACGCCAATCCCGCCACATATTGGTTCCTGCGTGAGACGCCCAGTAGTTGCAGCCTGTAAAGTATTTGCCGGATGTGAAAAGATCGTTTGTTGTTTCCATGATTTCCTCCATAAGCGATACTGAATCTGCGTATTATGTTTGTTTTGGATAGGTATGTTTTATTACGGAAAGCGGCATTCTGCGGGTTTCTTTTGAGGCAAAATCCGTGTGCATGCAGGCTTCAAATGATGCGGTATCATCGGTGAGCGTGCTCACATAATCATAGAAATACCGGAACGCATCCACCTGCGACAGCCGGCGTACCGATACTCCGCTGTGACTTTTGATCGTATCAAGGAGACCCTCATAAAAATCAAAGGGAGAAGCAGCCAGAGGAACCGCGCAGGCAAGGGACCTTGCAAAAGAACCGCTGCTGTAATACCGGTCAAGAAGATCGGCGATCTCGGACAGGCGGAACAGTTCATCCCTGCTCATCCATGCGGTCTGCAGAATCGTATAGGGCGGCTTTGCGGAATAAACATAGCCGTACTTCTCTGCGTCTCTTCTTAAGCGCGTACCGTGCAGAAGTTTCAGAAAACCAAGCTGCAGCATATCGCAGCAGTCATAAGCGTCACTAAAGGACTGACGGAAGCGCTCATAGCTTTCATACGGAAGACCTGCTATGAGATCAAGATGAACGTGGATATTGCCCATGTCATGAATACGGCGGGTCGCTTCAATGACAGATTTCGGATCAATGTGTCTTGAAACCTCAGCAAGGGTTTCGGGGTTGGTGCTCTGCAGACCGATTTCCAGCTGTATTTTTCCCTTCGGCATGGCAGAGAGCACACGGAAGCTTTCTTCGTTCAGAAGCGATGCGCAGATTTCAAAATGATAATGTCCGGTAAAGCGTTCATCTGCCAGCGCGGCCCAGATACGGTTGGCGCGGTCTGCATGAAAATTGAAGGTCCGGTCAACGAATTTGATGATTCTGCTTTTCGTGCCGAGGGTTTCAAAATGTTCAAGATCACAAAGGGTCTGTTCCACGCTTTTCGCCCGGATTCCCGTGCTTTCGGAGGATAGGCAATAGGCACAGTGATAAGGACAGCCGCGGGAAGATTCATAATACAGCATTTCGCTGTCGGTATAGTCGCCGTCCCGGTAGAGGATGCCCTCATCTTTCATCACATCAGGGGTCCCGCCGTCTATTTTTCCGGGAAGATCACGATGATCCCGTACCGCGTCGGCAAGGGTCACCATGGCATCCTCGCCCTCTCCGATGACAAGGGAGTCTATAAAAGAGCAGGTATCAAAGCGCGCGGTATCGTAGGAGACCTCCGGTC
Organism: Clostridia bacterium; assembly: GCA_024404655.1. Taxonomy (GTDB): domain Bacteria; phylum Bacillota; class Clostridia; order Oscillospirales; family CAG-272; genus RGIG3925. Next base: position 3,246 of record JAKSPR010000282.1, read on the forward strand.
CGCCGAAGACAATTCTGGTATCAGGCAGGAGGGCTTTCAAATCCTCGGCCAAGGACAGCATTTCCGTGATATTCCAGATATAGGCGGAGAAGCCGTAGAGTGCGGCATGCTCACCATAGAGTGCCTGGAGGACTTCATCGCTGCGGTCGCGGAGACTGCGCTCAATGATCACGACGTCATATCCGGCGCGTTCCAGCGGTCCCCGCAGACAGCGTACCGCCAGACTGGTATGGGCATAGGAGCCGTTGAGCGCAAACAGTACGATTTTCATATTGTTTTCCATAGGTATCTTTCAGTCTCGTTCAAAGGTACGGTCATCCTGTACGGGGATCGTACTTTCCTCAATAGATTCGATCTCCACAAAGCGGCCCTCTCCCAGTGCGTCGAGAAAACCTTTCAGTGTTTCGCGGTCGGCCTCCGCTTCCATTTCCACGCATCCGTCGTCAAGATTGCGGATATAACCTGTGACGCCCATCTCTCTTGCCAGATAGTATGCGCGGTAACGCAGTCCCACGCCCTGCACAGCGCCATGGAGAATGTAATGCTTCCGTATTTTGGTCATCATGTTTCCCCCGTTATTCAATCGATGAGTGTCAATAACACGCCGATGAGAATGGAAATCTGCGCGATTCCGTTTGTGATCTGCTCAATCCAGTTGGATCGCACATCGCTGCTGTCAAGCATCTTTGCAAAAACCATCGTCAGAATCATGCCAAGTATGCCGAGCGTGAACTGCCCACCACTTAAAGAAGTGGGGGCTTCGAACGGGAACCATACGGTTCCCTATAAG
>JAKSPR010000283.1 GCA_024404655.1 Clostridia bacterium
ATGGAGGACCGACCGAAATCATCTTTTCCGGGAGAACAGGACATATCCAGTTCAAAATAGCGGAAAGGTGTATCAAAAAACGCGGAAAGATGCTCATCAAGCGCATCCGTACCGGTATAGTAACCAAGGATATCATTCCATGTAACAGTTGAAAGACGCATTCAAACAGACCTCCTGTCTTTGATCCCGACAATGAAGAGTATACCACAAATCCGTATCTTTTTCAAGGAAAAAACAGGATAAGAGTCAAAAAATGGGAGACTGCACCGCAGCACAGTTTCCCATTTTTGAATTACAGTTTTTTGACAAACAGACAGCGGATTGCATTCAGCACCGCAAGCACCATTACACCCACATCCGCAAAGATGGCAAGGTACATATTGGCAATACCAACAGCGCCCAGAAGCAGACATGCAAACTTGACGACCAGAGCAAAGAAAATATTCTGATAAACGATCCGCAGACATTTGCGGGAAATCTTGATCGCCTTTGCAATTTTCAGAGGATCATCATCCATCAGAACGATATCTGCTGCTTCAATCGCCGCATCGGAACCCATCGCACCCATGGCAATGCCGATATCTGCACGGGAAAGAACAGGCGCATCATTGATGCCGTCACCGACGAAGGCAAGCACCGCGCGTGCGGGCTTTTCGCCAAGCAGGGCTTCAACCTTTTCCACTTTGTCAGCGGGGAGCAGCTCTGAATAGACGCAGTCGATCTGCAGCTCGGCAGCGACCTGATCGGCAACCTTTTTACTGTCACCTGTCAGCATGACCGTCTTGTCAGCTCCTGCGGATTTCAGGGAGCGGATGGCTTCTTTGGCGTGAGGCTTTATAACATCAGAGATCACAATGTGGCCTGCATAAGCTCCGTTCAATGCGATGTGAACGATGGTACCCGTCTTGTGACAATCAGAATAGGGAATCCCCAGAAGGTCCATGAGCTTTCCGTTGCCGCAGGCGACGGTGATGCCGTCAACTTTCGCAGTTACACCGTTGCCGCTGATTTCCCTGATATCGGAAACGCGGGAGCGGTCAAGGGCTTTCCCGCAGGCATGCTGAATACTCTTGCTGATGGGGTGAGACGATGCGCTTTCCGCAAGAGCCGCATATTCCAAAAGTTTTTCATCTTCCATCGTGGAATGATGGATGCCGTCTACCTCAAAAACGCCCTTTGTCAGCGTTCCGGTCTTGTCAAAGACAATATATTTTGTTTTGGAAAGACTTTCCAGATAATTGGAACCTTTGACGAGAATACCTTCATGACTGGCTCCGCCGATGCCCGCAAAGAAACTGAGGGGAATACTGATAACCAGCGCACAGGGGCAGCTGATGACAAGGAATGTCAGCGCACGGTAAATCCAATCGCCCCACATGGCAGGAACATTCAAAAACAAAATCCTCACAAGCGGCGGCAGAATGGCCAGTGCGAGAGCACTAAAGCATACTGCGGGCGTATAATACTTTGCAAATCTGGAAATGAAATCCTCGGACTTTGACTTCCGGGAGCTTGCGTTTTCCACCAGGTCAAGAATTTTTGATACCGTGGATTCGCCGAATTCCTTCGTTGTCTCGATTTTCAATACGCCAGTCATGCTGATGCAGCCGCTGATGACGCTGTCGCCGACGTTTGCTTCTCTCGGCAGGCTTTCACCTGTCAGGGCACTGGTGTTCAGGCTGCTTGTGCCCTCCACGATGATACCGTCAATCGGTACCTTTTCACCGGGCTGTACAACGATGATACTGCCGACGGGCACTTCATCCGGATCGACCTGTTCCAGTGCTCCGTCACGCTCAATATTGGCATAATCGGGGCGGATATCCATCAGACTACTGATATTGCGGCGGCTCTTGCCCACGGCATAGCCCTGAAACCACTCGCCGATCTGATAGAACAGCATGACCGCGATGGATTCCAGATACTCGCCGTTTTCGTAGATCGCCAGCGCCATGGCACCAAGAGTTGCCACAGCCATGAGAAAATTCTCATCAAAGACCTGTCGGTTCAGAATGCCTTTCCAGGCCTTTTTGAGAATATCGTGTCCGATGATGATATAGTCCGCAAAATAGCAGAGAAACCGAAGCCAGCGTCCGGCACCGGGGAACAGAACACCGTCCAGTTCCGCAAAAAGGGATGCGTTGATCAGCTGCAGCTCAAACAGGATAAAAGACGACAGCAGAATACGCCGCATCATCTTCTTTTGCTTTTTTGTCATGAAATCCCTGTGCTTCGCCTGATAGAACAGAAAGCCGAGGGAAGTGAAGATCACGACGGAAAGCAGTATGTCAACAATGATTTCCTGCATGGGAATGTCTCCTTATCAGATAGGCTTTTTGAAAAAGCACCCTTTTCAGACCTTTTGGAAAAGGGTGCCGGGAAACCGGATGATCAGAATTCGATCTCGCAGTCGGGCTCGACTTTTCTGCAAGCCTTCAGAATATTTTCCATGACCTCGGTCATATCAGCCCCGTCCTCAAATTCAACGGTCATCTTGAGTGCCATAAAGTTGACAGCAGCCTTTTTGACGCCAGCAATCTTGTTGGCAGCCTCTTCCATCTTGTTTGCACAGTTTGCGCAGTCTACTTCAATTTTGTAAGTCTTTTTCATGGTCGTATTCCTTTCGGTTCTAAAAAATTTTTATGATTTCTCGATTAAGTACTTGTTTAATCGTTCTGGATGTAGTATAATCTATTTACAGGGAAAAGTCAATACTATTTGGAAACGCGCTTCCGAAAGGGCGAAAAGCATTTCCGATAGGGAGAATAATGAGAAATTTTATGCCGAACACCAATCTGCCGCATCACCATGGGGAAGAACACAGACTGCCGGATATTCTTGCACAGCTTTCCCATGTGGACGAATTCCAGACGGTTGCCGATATCTTCAAACAGATTGAAGATACGACCCGCATCCGTATTTTCTGGCTCTTATGCCACTGTGAGGAATGTGTCATCAATATATCTGCCATGCTTGAGATGTCAAGCCCCGCCGTTTCTCATCATGTACGTCCGCTGAAGTACAGCGGTATGATCGTCGGCCGCCGCGAGGGAAAAGAGGTCTATTATAAAGCCGCCGATACTCCACAGAGCCGTCTGCTCCATCAGATGATCGAGCAGGTTATGGAAATCGCATGCCCGCGATAATGGAGGAAGAGACTATGACTTTTGATCTTTTCTCAGGAATTACGCTTACCATGATAAAAAAATCCTGCGGCACGGAAACAATCCGCCGTGATGCCCTTGACCATGTTCTGGAACTTTTCTATTTGCGCACCGGAAAAGTGGACTGGAAGATGGCGGAGGGGAATGATGTTCACCTTGGTCCCCATGATTTCTGTCTGTATACCGGAAAAATGAGTGCGGAATCCGTAATGACCGTCATCACCGAAGCCTGTGAAGGCATGATCCTCCGGTTTGAACTGAATACGATGAACGACAATATGCCGGATATCCTTTCGGGAAGCGGCATCACAGGAGAATTTCTGTATGAAAAATTCTGCGGCGACGCGGATGTATCCTCCATCGCCGGTGATGAACATACAGAGCAGATTTTCGCACCGTTCTTTGAAAAAACAGAACCCCTTGCCGCCTCATACCGGAAAGTGAAGCTGCTGGAACTGCTCTTATATCTTTCCGAGCTTCGCACGGTACGTAAAAACCGCCTGACCGAATACGGCTCCGACCAGATCGAGATCATCCGGGCGATTCATAAAGAGCTCATCGACAATCTGGACCTGCGCATTACCATTGAAGAACTTTCCAAAAAGTACCTCATGAATCCGACGACCCTGAAAGCCGTGTTCAAATCGGTCTACGGCGAATCCATCGCTGCCCATATCAAAGAACACCGTATGGAGGAAGCCGCAAGACTGCTCCGGGAAACCGATCTTTCGATTGCAGAGATTGCTGAACGTGTCGGATATGACAGTCAGAGCAAATTCACATCGGCTTTCAAGGCGACATTTCAGGTTTTGCCAAAGGAATACAGGAAGAAATAATATCGCAGTATGCTGAAATA
>JAKSPR010000284.1 GCA_024404655.1 Clostridia bacterium
GTGAGCGCCTGCTGCAACGGCGGCTATCTCCTCAAGCCCTATCTCGTTGACCGCATCACCGATGCGAAGGGGAACATCGTCTCGCAGTCGGAACGGACGGTCGTCCGGCAGGTCATCAGCGCGGAGCCCAGCCCGAGGAATGGAGGGCAGGTTTGATCGTCCCCGCGCTGGCCGTGAAATCCACGGTTACTTCAGCCGCAAGGACCGCTCCCGCGCTACACGCCGTCATCATCGTCATCATCAGGAGTTTCATCGCATTATTTCCTTTTTGTTTTTTGACAGGGAGGACAAGGGAGTTCTCCTTGGAAGGAAAACAAGCGCTCCTGCCAAGGAGAAAAAAAAAAAAAACAAAAAACGGCAGCCCCAAGGGCCGCCGCCCCCCCACAGCAGCCTTCCGCTGCCCTGGGGGAAAAAGAAAACTCATTCAATCACCGTTGCCCGATCCTCGCAGGCCACACAAAGCTCCGCAGCTTTGAAAATATACTCCTGCGTCATCGCAGTCTCCGTTCCGTCAAGACTGTCCCTGATGATCTGCCCAAAGAACGGATATCCGACAAGCCCGGAAACATTGAGCTTGTGTTCCCCGTCTTTGTCCGCCCAGAGTACCATACCCCCGGCCCCATTCGCAAGATCCACAAACTTTCTTAACTCAATGTGCCCTTCCGTGCCGAGGATCACCGTTCTGCCGTCACCCCAGTTGGAGAGCCCGTCAGGCGTGAACCAGTCCACACGGAAGTAGTTCGTCGTCCCGTTGTCGCCGGTCAGAACGGCATCGCCAAAGTCTTCAAGACCGGTCCCTTTGTGGTTGTAGTTCGCCACACGAGAGGAAACCACTTTCGCATCTTTCGCACCGGAGTAGAAAAGATACTGCTCAATCTGATGGCTGCCGATGTCGCAGAGAATACCGCCGTACTGCTCTTTGTTCCAGAACCACGCAGGACGGGAGGCAGGATTGCCCACACGGTGGGGACCCATGCCGATAACCTGCAGAACACGTCCGATGACACCCGCGTCGATCAGATAGCCCGCAAAGACACCGGCTTCCGTGTGAACACGCTCGGAGAAGTAGCAGAAATATCTGCGCCCCGTCTCTTTCCAGACAAGACGCGCCTCGTCGATCTGCGCCTGGGTAGTAAAGGGCGTTTTGTCCACAAAGTAGTCTTTGCCCGCACGCATGACACGGACACCCAGAGGACCGCGCTCCGAGGCAATCGTGGAGGACGCAATCATTTTCAGCGAGGGATCATGCAGCACTTCGTCTTCGGAGGACGCAATTCTTGCTTCCGGGAATTGTTTCCGGAAGGCTTCCACTAATTTCGGATCATCATCATAGACCACAGAGATGCCCGCACCGCAGTCTTTCAGGGCACGGCACATGCCGAAAATGTGACCGTGGTTCGGTCCGATGACACCGACTTTGAATTCGTCGGGCGTCGTCACTTTTCCCGGCTTTTCGGGGAGGTTTGCAAGAAATTCTTTCAGTTGTTCTTCTGTCATAATGGGTTCCTTTCCGGCCGGATCGTACCGGCACCGCGTGGTTTGCTTTATTATAATCTATTTTTCCCCCTCCGTCAAGACATTTCGGGACAGAATACGGTTTTCTTCGGTACTTCCGCTGTTTTGGGAGTAATCCGGGGAAATTCTGCACCTGATCAGTTCAAAGTTTGATGCGATGAATTGACAAATGCAACCGGATGTGATAAAATGGTATTTGTAAACCCCCAAAATACAATCCCGGAGGATTATTACATGAAAAAGAATCTTCTTGCGTGGCTTCTGCTCGGTGCCGTCATGAGTGCATCCGCAGGTTCCATGATCGCCTGCGGCGATACCGCAGAGACTCCCGCAGCAGGAACCCAGAACGTGCAGACCGCAGCCGTCACAGAGGCTGAGACCGAGGCTCCCCGTGTCACCGCAGACCTCCCCGCCCGCGATTTCGGCGGCGAGACCCTGACCTTCTACGGACGCATTTATCAGGGCGCATGGTCCGCATCCGATATTCTCTCCCGCACACAGGACGGCGAGCAGATCAACGATGCCCTTTATGACCGCACCAACTACATCGAAGACACCTACAACGTCAAGCTGGATCTGGTGGAAAGCGGTGAAGTCACCGTCACCAGCAAGGTCAAGAGCGCTATTACGGCCGGCGACAACAGCTGGCAGGCTCTCGTCTGCGACGTTTACGACGCAGGTTCCCTTTCCGTCGACCACATGCTGCTCGATCTGAAGAGCGTCGAAAATCTCGACCTTTCAAAGCCGTGGTGGGCACAGTCCACGAATGCGTCCCTGACCATTGACAACCGCCAGTTCTATGCAACGGGCGACATCTTCATCAAAGACAACCAGGCGACCCGTGTGTTCTTCTTCAACAAAGACATGATCAAGAACTACGACCTCGTCTCTCCTTACAAGCTGGTCTTTGACAATGCATGGACCATTGAAAAGTTCATGGAGTACAACGAAGTCGTCTACACCGACCTGAACGGTGACAACGTCATGTCCCGTGACGCCGACCAGTACGGCACCATGGCACAGCCCCAGTTCGGCAACGTGCTGTATATCGGTGCAGGTCAGCTGCTCACCTCCAAGGATGACAAGGACATTCCCTTCCTCTCCTGCATGTCCGAGCGCGCCATCAGCATCATGACCGGTATCTCCGAGATCATCGGCGGCAACCCCTCCATCTCCTGCAACGGCGATTCCGACATCAACGGCGAATACCCGAACAACCTCGTCTACTTCCAGGACGGCCGCGTTCTGTTTGCACCCGAAGTGCTCCTGCATATCGAAACCATGCGCGGCTGCGACGTGGACATCGGTATCCTCCCGCCTCCCAAGTATGATGTTTCTCAGGACAGATACTACTGCTACGCCGACGGCTGGTGCGTCAACGTTGTTTCCATCCCCGTCACCAACACGGAATCCGAAAAGATGGGCTTCATCCTCGAAGCCATGGCTGCGGACAGCGCAAACAATCTGACCCCCGCCTACTACGACATTGCGCTGACAAGCAAGTATGTGCGTGACGAAGAATCCGTCAAGATGCTCGATCTGATCCTTAACTCCGTTGTCATGGACAATGCGAACATCTTCACATGGGGCTCCATCGAAGACGCTGTCTCCACGGCGATCTACAAAGGCCAGCCCATCGCCTCCACACTGGAAAAGAAGCAGAAAGCAACCCAGAAGGCCATCGACAAGACGGTTTCTGCGATCGAAAGCTACGAAGACTGATTATTATTTCTCCAATCCAAGAAAGGACAGGTATCTATTATGAATCGTTTTTCTATCGGTATTATGGCAGACTCCTTAAACCAGGGTTCCTTCCGTGCCAACATCGAAAAGGCACGTGAGATCGGCGGTCAGGGTGTTCAGATTTACGCAACGGAAGGCGAAATGGCTCCGTGGAATCTGACCCCCGCACAGCTGAAGGAAAAGAAGGCCATTCTGGAAGCAAACGGCATGGCAGTTTCCGCCGTCTGCGGCGACCTCGGCGGCCATGGCTTCCAGCTCCGCGAAGAGAACAAGGACAAGATCTTAAAGTCCAAGCAGATCGTGGATATGGCTCTGGAGCTCGGTACCCGCGTTATCACCACCCACATCGGCGTCATCCCGGACACCAAGGACGAGACCTACAACATCATGCAGGAGGCCTGCAACGAGCTGGCTGAGTATGCAGATTCCGTCGGCGCATCCTTCGCTGTCGAGACCGGTCCCGAAAAGGCTGTCATGCTGAAAGAGTTCCTTGACGGTCTGTCCGCCCGCGGCGTCAAGGTCAACCTCGACCCGGCAAACCTCGTCATGGTCACCCAGGACGACCCGGTTCAGGCAGTCTACACCCTGAAGGACTACATCGTTCACACCCATGCAAAAGACGGTATGAACCTTGTCAAGTGCGACCGTCATGAGATTTACGGCTTCTTTGCTGACGGCGGCATCGGTGACCTCCGTATCTGGGAATACTTCAAGGAAGTACCGCTGGGGCAGGGTCATGTGGATTTCGACAAGTACC
>JAKSPR010000285.1 GCA_024404655.1 Clostridia bacterium
AGAGAATCTCCGGGAATCGGTACAGCATGCTGGTACCGAATAAGAAACTGACATAAGGATAGCTGTGTTTGATGCGCTCCTTGCGTGTCTCCTGGGAGACCATGCAGCCGCAGATACCGATGATAAGCTCCGGTTTCTTTTCTTTTAAGTGCTTGAACTGGCCCGTGATGGAAAGGGCTTTCTTTTCGGCGTGCTCCCGCACGGCGCAGGTATTGACGAGGATGAGGTCCGCGTCCTCTGCACCCTCTGCCGGGATATAGCCCATCTCGCTTGCCATACCGGCAAGACGTTCGCTGTCCGCCTCATTCTGCTGACAGCCGAAGGTCTGGATATAATATCGACGGGATTCTCCCGTTTCCGCCTGATGGGAGGCGTTCCACCCGGCAACTTTCTGCGTGTAGCTCTCCTGCGCGGAAAGTTCCTCTTTCGTGATGCGGCGGGTCGTTTTCTTCGTTGTTTCTTTTGTCATATATGATCTCCGAATCGGAATGTATAGATACCCTATTATCCTATCTATTATACCGTTTTTTTGCCCGAATGTCAAGGTTTACGACGAAAAAGATACGAAAGCCGACAGTTCAGCCGGGTTTCTGTCCTCGGCTTGATTTTGCTTTTATCCGGCTTCGATGGGTGACCGCAAAGCTCTTGCCGGTCACACCCGGAGGATGGCTGAAAACCAAATCAGGCCAAGGGTTGAGATCCCGCGCCGCACCAAAATCTCTTGACAAACAGCGTATTTTCCGTTATACTATGTATCGCACGCCGCAGAAGCGGCGGGGACTTCGGAAAGGAACTATTTTATGATAGGTCTTGGAACAATCATCAATGTGTGTGCCATCATCGCAGGCGGTCTGCTCGGCATGCTCATCGGAAAATACCTCAAAGAACGCTTTCAGAAAATCATCAATGTCGCCATGGGACTGAGCATCGCCGCCATGAGCTTATCCGGTCTGATCGCAGGAACAATCACAGTGGAGGACGGAAAAATCGGCACCCGCGGTACCTATATGATCATCTTTGCACTGGTCTTCGGTGCCATCGTCGGTGAGATCATCAATATTGATTACCAGATGGAACGCTTCGGCGTCTGGCTGCGGAAAAAGACGGGCAACGCCAAGGACCCTGTTTTTGTCGATGGATTTCTCAACGCCTCTTTTACCGTCTGCATCGGCGCCATGGCTGTCATGGGCTCCATCATGGACGGCATCAGCGGAGATTTCTCTGTTCTTCTGACCAAGGCAATCCTTGACTTTGTCATCATTCTCATCATGGCTGCATCTATGGGCAAGGGCTGTATTTTCTCCGCGATCCCCGTGGGTATCTTTCAGGGAACGATTACCCTGCTTGCCCGGCTGATCGCACCGCTTATGGGAGACGCTGCCATGAGCAATCTCTCCACCGTCGGCTCGATTCTGATCCTCTGCGTCGGCATCAATCTTCTTGCTGACGGCAAATACCGCATCAAAGTGGCAAACCTGCTCCCCGCCATCGTTTTTGCTGTTGTCGCTGCCTATATCCCGTTTCTTGTGTGACACACCCGAATATAACACACCGCCGCCGGGCTTTCGTCCGACGGCGGTATTTTTATCTGCTCTTTGAAATTTCAGATATACGCAGTTCTCACATCCTTGCCCGGATGCGCTGCAAAGCTCCCTTTTCCAGCCGCGACACCTGCGCCTGGGAAATTCCGATCTCTTCGGCAATCTCCATCTGGGTACGGTCCGCATAGAACCGCATGCTGATGATCTTCCGCTCCCGCGGTGTCAGGGTCTGCATAGCATCCCGCAGAGCGATGTTTTCCAGCCAGTCCTCATCCGTGTTGTCCGTATCCCCGATCTGATCCATCACGAAAATAGAATCACCGCCGTCACTGTAGACGGGTTCATAGAGGGATACCGGATCTGCAATAGCATCCAGCGCTGCGCTGACCGCATCTGTCTTTTCTCCCAGCACCGCAGCGATTTCCTCCACCCCGATCTCACACCCTTTTTTCTGGGAGAGTTCTTCCCGCACCTGCAGCGCACGGTATGCAAGATCCCGCACGCCCCGGCTGACGCGGATGGTGTTGTTGTCCCGCAGATAACGGCGCAGTTCTCCGATGATCATCGGTACCGCATAGGTGGATAACTGCACCCCGCAGGAAACATCGAAGCGGTCAATGGCTTTGATCAGTCCGATGCAGCCAACCTGAAACAGATCGTCAAGATTCTCCCCGCGCCCGGAAAAGCGCTGGACGATGGAGAGCACCAGCCGCAGATTGCCGTCGATCAGACGCTGTCTTGCTTCCCTGTCGCCTTTGGAAGCCGCAGTCAGCAGACGGTTGTTTTCTTCCGGGGTGAGGGTTTTCAGATGCGCCGTGTTCACGCCGCAGATCTCCACCTTGCCGTAGTAACCGTAACTCATGAAAGATCCCGCCTCCGTTCTCATTTGTAATCTGTTTCCAGTATTCCCTGGTTCCGGGTGCTCCTATTCCCCGGGATGGGAGGCAATATCTGGCAGATGGTCACGGCCGAAAACCTCGATGAGCAGACGGAAATACCATCCGGCGGAGCCGGTATACTGGCTCCATCCGCCCTCTCCGATGCGGTCCTCCGCTGTGAGAACATCCCCGCACAGCGCATAGGGTTCTTTCTGATATTGGATAAGACCAGCTTCCGTCTGCGTCTGATAAAAGGGATTTATGGCACGCAGGACCCGCATGCCCTTTTCTTCTTCTCCGACGGCGAAGAGACCCATGGCCCCCCAGACGGCGGCGTGGGTATACTGCCCTCCGTTTTCCCTCAGCCCCGGCATATATCCGGCAATATAGCCGGGATAGGGCTGGTCTTCCCTGCCGGAAAAAGGCGGCGAAAGCAGAGAAAAGACCCCGTGTTCTTCGTCAAAGAGCTTCTCATAGGCGCAAAGCATCGCCCCGTGAACCCGGTCCTCAGAAAAGGGTTTTCCACCGTCCGGGAGACGGACCGCTGCATGAATGATCGCCGCAAAGGCCTGGGGCAGCAGGTCGATTTCCGCCTCCGGCTGACCTGGGTCCCCCATGACACATCCGTCGTCATACCACGCACGGCGGTACCAGACGCCGTTCCATGCGTGTTCTTCCACGGCATCGGCAAGATGCTTCATCATGCTCCGGTACCGCCGGACACCCTCCGCATCCCCCCGCGCCTCTGCAAGCGGCAGAAAGCGGTCGAGGGTCAGGAGCAGGAACATCCCGCAGAAGACGCTTTCCCCGCGTCCGTCCGTGCCGACGGCATTCATCCCGTCATTCCAGTCACCGCATCCCATGAGCGGCAGTCCATGAGCACCGAAGCGGAAACCGTGTTCCAGCGCACGGACACAGTGCATATAGAGACTCTCCCGGCAGCGGGTGCGGCGGGGTTCCTCATACCGTTCCTGTTCCCCTGACCGAAGGGGTTCGCTCTCCAGATACGCAATTTCCCGGTCAAGGACGGAACGATCTCCCGTCAGCCGGATATAATGGGCGCAGGCGAGCGGCAGCCAGAGATAATCATCGGAACAGCGGCTGCGGATGCCCTTGTGGAAGTGTTCCGGGTCGGAAGGCGGCAGCGGATGCCACCAGTGCTGTACGTCTCCCGCCTCATACTGGTGCGCCGCCCCACGGTAAAGCTGTGCTTTCAGCGTATCGGGATGCAGATAGGCCGCAGCCATGGCATCCTGCAGCTGATCCCGGAATCCGTAAGCTCCGCCCGGCTGCCAGAAGCCGCACCGCCCCCAGAGCCTTGAATGGAAAATCTGCACCGGAAGCCAGCGGTTGGCGGCGAGGTCCAGATAGGGAATCCCCGTATCAAGGAATTTTCTTTTGGGAACACGGAACGGCTGCAGCGTACAGGCACCATCCCTACAGCGCTCACCGAACCGATAGACGGCAAGGGCGGCTGTGACCGTGATATCCCCGCCCGCGGGGACGGTGAAGTCCCCCTCGGTGCAGAGAAAGTCACCGCGCCGGGTA
>JAKSPR010000286.1 GCA_024404655.1 Clostridia bacterium
CTATCTAATAATCAGGGTTGTGTTTTTCAGCATTGAACAAAGACTTGCTTATGTGGACTATTATCATATTTTCATCTGCGCCTCGGCTTGAAGCTTATCGGTCAGGAGCGCTCCTGCGTCAGATGATCTCTACCCAGTCCTCTTTTTTGGGGTTTCTTTTTTGCGATAAATGATATATAATAAACATACGGTAAAAAAATCCAAACCTATGGAGGTCTCCTTTATGAAAAAGATGATGTCAATTCTTTTGGTTGTAAGTCTCTTGCTGCTTGCGGCTTGTTCCGCCGCTCCTTCCGGGGGTACAGAGGCTCCATCCGGAAGCACCGCTGAATCGGAAGGGATTCAGGCGGATGCGGCTTTTTATGGCAAAGCAGATCTCTCCTGCCTGAACGGGAAGAAGATCGGCATTACCATCCAGTCCCTGCAAAATGCGTATTGGGCGGGTGTCATGACTGCGCTGACAGAGGTTCTTGACGCTGCCGGTGCAAAGAGTACGATCGTATCCTGTGATGACAGCTCGGCAACGCAGATCGGGCAGATCGAAAACTTCATTTCCTCCGGCTGTGATCTGATCATGGTTCATCCGTCGGACGCCGCTGCGGTGGAAAGCGTCTGTGCGGATGCAAGAGCAGCCGGGATCAAGGTCATGTGCTGGGACGATCCCATGGAAAACACCGATGCCAACTGGATCCTTGATAACACCTTCCTCGGTCATGCCATCGGTGAACTGGCAGCGGACTTCATTAACGACCATTATTCCGAAGATCATCCTGCTGAGGTCATCGTGATCGGTTATCCCCAGACCGTGATCCTTCTCGAACGGGAAAACGGCATCAAGGCTGCGCTGGAGGAGAAGGCGGCAGGCAAGTACGAGATTGTGGCGTCGCAGGCAGGTATTATCGCATCCGATGCGCAGACTGCCGTGGAGACCACGCTGCAGGCGCATCCTGATGCAAAGGTCGTAGCAGGTATCGGTGCCGGTGCCATGATCGGCGCTGATGAGGCACTGAATATTGCCACAGGCGGTGTGATTCCTGAAGACATGGGCGTATTTACCACGGATGTGACCAAGCAGCAGCTTGAACAGCTTCAGGATCCCTCCTATCCCGCGAAAGGTATCATCGGCTTTGAGGGCTCGGATGTGGATACGGCGACGTGCTGTGCGGATATGTTTGCGCTGATCCTTGCCGATCAGGTCGGTGCTCACAATGTATTCCGTAATGTAACCCGAATCACGGAGCAAACCGTAGCGGAAATCATCAGCGGCATGAAATAATATATAGGAACGAGGCACAATAGCGTATGGCAGAAGAATATGTCCTGGAATTGGAGCATCTCCGTAAGGAATACCCGAATTCTGTTGTGTTGAAGGATTTTTCTGTCCGGTTGAAAAAGGGCGAGATATTGGGTCTGGTCGGAGAGAACGGCGCAGGAAAATCCACCCTCGTCAAGTGCTGCTCCGGCGCCATCAATGCCACCTCCGGCATCATCCGGATCAACGGAAAGGAATGCTCCGAGCTGACGCCGAAAAAAGCGTCTGCGCTTGGGATTTCCGTCATATATCAGGAGTTTACCAATGTACCGGAGCTTTCCGTGGTGGAAAACGTCTTTCTCGGTCATCCCATCAGAAAGGGACCGCTGATCGACCGGCAAGCCATGGTCAGGGAGGTTCGGGAGATATTTGACTGGCTCAAGGTCGATATTGACCCGAATGAGCAGCTCAAGAACCTCTCTGTCGGCTTTCAGCCGATGGTCGAAATCGCAAAGGCAATTCGACAGAACACGCAGATCCTGTTTATGGACGAGCCGAGTGCGCCGCTGACAAACAACGAAGTGGACAATCTGTTCCGAATCGTGAGACTCTTACAGGAAAAGGGCATAACGATCATTTATATTACCCATCGACTGAAGGAGATCCTTCAGCTCACAGATCGCATTGCTGTGCTGCGGGACGGTTATCAGATCGACACACTGCAAACCTCTGAAACAAGCATCCCACAGCTCATCCGCCTGATGGTCGGTCGGGAGATGAACCAGACCTACCCGCTGCGGAGCTCCTGTGTGGCGTATGACCGTCCGGTTCTGGAGCTGGAGCATTTGACCGGAAACGGAGACCGTGACATCAGTCTGACGCTCCACGCCGGAGAGGTGCTCGGAATCGGCGGTTTGGTCGGTTCCGGAAGAACGGAGCTTTTGCAGATGCTTTTCGGAGCAAAGTCAAAGGAGTCCGGGCGTATTCTTCTAAACGGCAGCGAGATCGCGCCAAAGTCCCCGAAAGAGGCTATCAGGCTTGGAATCGCCTTTGTCCCGGAGGATCGAAAACGATACGGTGCTCTGATGCACCGACCGATCCGCGACAATATCAATATGTCGGTTTATCGAAGAATATCCCGCTTGGGCGTGATTCGCGCGGGAACCGAGCAAAGTAATGCGGAAAAGTACCGGGAAGAGCTCAAGATCCGCTGCCGCTCCGTTCTGCGCGAGGTTGGCAGTATGTCCGGCGGCAACCAGCAAAAGGTCATTCTCGGGAAATGGCTGGCAGCCGATTCGCAGGTCTTTCTTCTGGACGAACCGACCAGAGGCATCGATGTCGGTGCGAAATACGAGATATACAAGCTCATCAATGCGCTGGTCGAACAGGGAAAGAGCGTTCTGATGGTTTCTTCTGAGATGGAAGAGCTGATGGGGATGTCCGACCGGATCATCGTTCTGTCGGAGCATAGGATCTCCGGAACGCTGGAGCGAGCGGAATTCGATGCGGATCGGATCATGTCTTATGCCTCCGGAATCACGGAGTACAGGGAGGAAATCAGATGAAAAAAGAGTTATCAGGGCGGGCGGACCGCATCTCCGTTTTGCGCAGGAACGCGATCTGGCTGATTCTGCTTGCCGAGGTGCTGTTTCTGACTGTCGCCAGCAAAGGCACCTTTATTTCCGCAAATAATCTTGTCAATATTCTGCGTCAGATATCCTATTGCGGCATTGCCGCCGTGGGCATGACCTTCGTGATCCTGACCGGCGGGATCGACCTTTCCGCCGGTTCTGTCGTTACCTTTGTCAATATGATCTGTGCCTATGTCATGGTCAATCTTGGCATGGGTATGGGAGTTGCCATTCTCGCGGCACTTCTGATCGCCATGATCGTAGGCGTGCTGAACGGCTTTATGGTTTCCCGTGTGAAAATGCCGGCTCTGATTGCCACCTTTGCAACGCAGATCATTGTAGAGGGTCTGGCGTTCCTGCTTACAAACGGTCGCCCGATCTCCGGATTTCTTCAGACGCATCCCGGAATCAACTTCTTCGCACGGTGGACAGTCGCAGGTGTGCCGATCTGTGCTCTAATTATGGTGGGATGCTTCCTGCTGGGCTGGTTTATTCTGAACAGAACCTATTTTGGACGCTTCGTTTATGCCATCGGCGGGAATGAGGATGCGTCCCGTCTGTCCGGCATTTCCGTCAATGGCATGAAATATCTTGTGTATATCCTGTCGGCACTGTTTGCGGGACTGGCAGGGATCGTTCTCCTGTCTCGCTCCGGCTCGGCACAGACAACTGTCGGAAAAGGCTTTGAGTTCGATGTCATAACCTGCGTTGTGCTGGGCGGAGTATCCGTCAAGGGCGGTGTAGGACGGATTTCCGGGGTCATCGCCGGCACCTTCATCATCGGTGCCCTGACAAACGGTATGATCCTCCTTAACATCAGCGAATATGCACAGATGGTCATCAAAGGTCTTGTGCTGGCAGTCGCCGTTGGCTTGGATTGTATATCCGCAAGCAAAACCAGCAAAATCCGGTAAAATACCCTCTGAACTTCTCACAGCATTTACCTCGGTCTGCCCTTTGGAATACATACAGTCACAAGACTCCCACTTTTGTCCGTCAGACATAAGAGGGAGTCTTGTTCTATCTCAATATTT
>JAKSPR010000287.1 GCA_024404655.1 Clostridia bacterium
GTTCTTCAGGGCGTTGTCGGTGATAATGCGTGGCTTTGGTTGGTATGTGGATTATTCGGAAGTATGATCGCAGTACTGACAGCATCAAAAGGAACATTTGGCTTTTCTAAAGTTATGGGTAAGATCTGCAACACGGCAAGAAAGACCATGTTCGCAACTTATATCATGGGTATCCTGATCTTTATCGATGATTATCTTAATGTATTATCCATCGGAACCTGTATGAAAGGTTTATTCGATAAGAAAAAACTCCCGCGTGAGTCACTGGCATTCATTCTTGACTCAACAGGAGCTCCGGTGTGTGTACTTCTTCCGGTATCTACCTGGGCAGTATTTTATGCAAATCTGTTCATGGAGCAGCCGGCAGTATCCTCTCAGTATTCATCTCCGATGAATGCTTATCTTTCCGCAATCCCGTTCTGTTTCTATCCGATCGTAGCGCTTCTGATCGTTGCACTGTTCAATGTTGTTCTGATTGCGCTGCTTTACTGGTTCTTCGGAACAGAGTTTGGCTGCGGTATCCGCGCCACCGGCTGTAATGCCAATATGGCACGCGCTCAGGGCGTCAATACGGAGCTCAATAAGATCATCGGTCTTGTCATGTCCAACGGCATTGTCGCGCTCTCCGGTGCACTTCTGACCCAGTATCAGGGTTTTGCGGATGTCAGCATGGGACGCGGCGCAATCGTCATCGGTCTTGCTGCAGTCATCATCGGCGAGGCGTTGTTCGGCAAGCTTCTGAACGGCAGCTTTGCAATGAAACTGGTTCAGGTATCCTTCGGCGGTATTGTCTATTATATCGTTTACCAGGTTGTCATCCTGCTCGGTCTGGATGCGGATATGTTGAAGATGCTGTCTGCGATCGTCGTTGCGATCTTCCTTGCGATTCCCTATCTGAAGCAGAAATACTTCTCCCGTGTCACTATCGGTTCCGGAAAGGAGAAAAAATAATGCTTGAGATTCAACACATTACAAAAGTGTTCAACGCCCATACCGCAAACGAAAAGGTTGCGCTGGATGACGTCTCCCTCACGCTGAATGACGGCGATTTCGTTACCGTCATCGGCGGCAACGGTGCCGGCAAGAGTACCATCCTTAATGCGATCTCCGGTGTCTGGAAGCCCGATGCCGGCAAGATCCTCATCGACGGGATTGATATCACAAACGTCCCGGAGCATAAGCGCGCAAAGTATCTCGGTCGTGTGTTCCAGGACCCGATGATGGGTACTGCTGCCAGCATGGGCATTGACGAAAACCTTGCACTGGCTGCCCGCCGCGGAAAGCTTCGCGGTCTTGGCTGGGGTATCACCAAAAAAGAGCGGGAAGGTTATAAAGAGCTGCTTGCTCAGCTCGGTCTGGGTCTGGAGAATCGTCTGACGACCAAGATCGGTATTCTCTCCGGCGGTCAGAGACAGGCAGTCACCCTGCTTATGGCATCTCTGCAGCGCCCGCGCCTGCTGCTCCTTGATGAGCATACTGCGGCACTTGACCCCAAAACCGCAGCAAAGGTTCTTGAAATCTCCGATAAGATTATCACCGAGAACAAGCTGACAGCGATCATGGTCACGCACAACATGAATCACGCGATTACCTACGGCAACCGCCTGATCATGATGCACAACGGCAAGATCATTCTTGATATCTCCGGTGAAGAAAAAAAGCAGCTGACCGTAGAACAGCTTCTCAAGCAGTTCAACGTGGTCTCCGGCGAAACCTTCGCAAACGACAGAGCACTTCTTTCCAAATAAAACTCAAAACAGCATAGCAAAAGGCTTTCCGCAGAAAAAAGCGGAAAGCCTTTTTGGTTGATTTTGTTTCTTTTACATGGTGATCGTGCTGTTGAGAACCAGTGTGCTGTAGAGGAACAGAACATCCTGATTTTTGAATTCCACGAAATAGGGGAGCATTGCGCTCTGAATATAACGCAGATCGACCAGCGTGATCTTGGAATATCCTGCCACCAGCAGGGGAGTAATGCTGCTGCCGAAGGAATCACGGAAGATCACAAGCTCTTTATCCGTCTTTGCATCGGGATTCTCGATGGTGATCAGCGCATCGGAGCCGGAGAGGAACATCTCGTAGGGGTCTTTGCCCGTAGACTTGTTCATGTCGTAAATGGCGGAGGGAACACCTTTACCTGTGTTGTAGCTGGTCACAATACAGTGATCCAGAACATCACTTGTCAGGTATTTGATGGTATCCGGTGGGAAACGGAGCGCAGACTGACCGAGATACGTGCCCTCAAAAGGATAATCAAGGGTGTTGACGGTATAGTCGCGGGAGAATTCCGCACCCATGCCAGACGCCAGTGCCTCGGCAGTATCAAGGATCGTTTCCTGTCTCCAGTGCTGATCGGTATAATAGAAGTTTTCAAGGGAGACCGTGTCTGAAATGTCTATATACTCTGCAAAGTCAATGGCTTCTTTCATCCGTTCCGCGAACACATTATATCCGATGGACGGATAGTGACCGAGGGGCGCGAGAAAGCAGTTTTTGTCCGGGATGACAGAAAGATAGATCTTACAGTCTGTTCCGGCTATGAATTTCTCGTATACTTCCCGGATCTTATCCGTCGAGCGGGAGAATCTGGTCTCATCCAGCGGATAATCCAGCTTGGAAAGATAACCGTTGACCGAGTATAGATCGTTGTTGTCCATTCTGCGGAACAGATATTTTGCGCTGACTGCTTTGATGGAGCGGAAGGTGTTGCGCAGCGGGAACTGATCGAGGGTGTAATCCTCAAAAGAAGACATATACTTGCCTTCGGAAAGGGATTCCCAGGTGAGCTCCGGCTTCTGGGCCAGAGAACGCCGCTCCGTCATGGAATAGGATTCTGCAGGCAGGAGCAGGAACAGCGCGGAAAATCCGAAAATGGCGAGTGCAAACAGCGCAATCGTCAGAATACTTTTAAGTTTCATCATGCTGCTGTCGCCTCCTTAAAATCTGAAATACAGGAACGGGTTGAAGGAACCGTCAACCAGATATGCCGTAACCATCAGAAGGATGGCAACAAGGGCAAGCGGTTCTAAAATGACAAGCGCTTTGGCTCCGGCTCTGGTCTCCGAGAGTTTTTTCATGAGGAATTTCGGCGCAGGCGTGCAGGCGAGAATCCCCATGATGCCGACCACCGCATAGGAACGGAGCATATAGACCGATTCTACCGAAGTAAGCGGCAGTCTGCCGAAGGAGAACAGTCCCACGATATCGGAACCGCACTGTGCAAGGCTGCCTGCATTGAACAGGATAAAGCCGAGCATGGTGGCAAAGAATACATAGATATGACCGATGGCCGGGTGTTTGTCCAGCCATTTTTTGGTCCATACCTTTTCAATGGTCAGGAGCACCGCATAGAACAGTCCCCACAGGACGAAGTTCCAGTCCGCACCGTGCCACAGACCCGTCAGCATCCAGACAACAAGGATGTTAAAAAGCTGTCTTGCGATGCCGCAGCGGTTGCCGCCCAGCGGGATATAGACATAGTCGCGGAACCAGGAACCGAGGGAGATGTGCCATCTGCGCCAGAACTCCGTGACGGTTTTGGAGATATAGGGATAATTGAAGTTCTCCATGAAATCGAAACCGAAGATTTTACCAAGGCCGATCGCCATATCGGAATAACCGGAGAAGTCGAAATAGATCTGCATCATATAGGCCAGGGCGTAGAGCCAGTAGTAAAGCACAGAGGGCTCCGTGGTCGCGCGGAAGCTTGTGCAGATCTCACCGAAGATGTTGGCAAACAGGACTTTTTTGCCCATACCGAAGGCAAAACGGCGGATACCGGCTGCAATACCGTCCAGCGTGTGACGGCGGTTGTCGAGCTGCTCCGCGATATCGGCATAACGCACGATCGGTCCTGCAATCAGCTGCGGGAACAGGGAAACATAGGCCGCAAAGCTGACGAGATTCCGCTGGGCAG
>JAKSPR010000288.1 GCA_024404655.1 Clostridia bacterium
TTTTTTCCACTTTCCGCTCAGATAATAGACACCGCCGATGAGCAGCGGGACATAGCCTGCGATCGCATCGCCCATCCAGAATCCGAGAGGCCCCCAGGCCAGCGCAAAGCCAAGCAGATATGCAATACCGATACGGCTGATCATACCGTCAAAGATGGCAACTGCCAGATTCAGTTTGGCGTTTCCTGAACCATTGATGATACCGAAGGCAAACGTCCGGGCTGCACAGCCGAAGAAGTTGACGATGGAAGGCAGGATGATCACGGAAGCCGCAGCCACGACTTCCAGGTCCTTTGTGAACATCCGGAAGATCGGGGACGGGAACATATACAGGACAACGGTACTGACGGCCGCAAGTCCTGCGGAAATGGCAACGGCACACAGAAGGATCTTCGGGACACGTGCGTACTTCTTTGCACCGAGGTTCTGACCAACCATGGAAGCAGCTGCTGTTGTCATGGAGTTGGACATGATGCCCATGACCATGCCGAGCTTGGAATAGACGCCGGCGATGGCGGAGCTGATCACACCGAAGGAATTGATCCATGCCGCAACGACGGTCTGGGAAATGGAGATGGAAGCAGACTGGATCGCCATCGGAATACCGAGGGCGAAGATCTGTCCCGTGATGACCTTATCCGGGATGAAGCTGCGGGGTCTGAAATCAAAGCCGAATTTTTCCTTGTGTCTGTAAAGATAGGCAAGAGAAAAAATGAAGCTGACCGCCTGACCGATGACCGTTGCCAGTGCCGCACCCATAGCAGACATATCGAGGAAAGCAACGAAGACGATATCCAGAACCAGGTTGACGACTGTCGCCACCGCCACGAAATAGAAGGGGCGCTTGGAGTCTCCCATACCGCGCAGGATCGCACTGACGATATTGTAGCCGTAGATGAAGACAAGACCGAAGACACAGACGATCGTATAGTCCATCGTCAGAGAGTATGCTTCCTCCGGTGTATTGACGAGATTCAGAATCCATTCTCTGATGATATAGCAGATGACCGTCATGGCAACAGACATGGAAAGGAGCAGCGTAAACATGCTGCCGATCGCCTTTTTGACTTTCTGCATATCGCCGGAACCGACATAGCGCGCGATGAGCACCTGTCCTGCCGAGGAAAAGCCCATGGCAAGGAAGGTCAGAAGATGCAGGATGTTGCCGCCTGTGGATACTGCAGACATGCCGGGGCCGCCGATGACCCGTCCGATGACGACCATATCGACGATATTATAGACAGCCTGCAGGACATTCGACACAAACAGCGGTGCTGCAAATACCAGAAGCAGCCTGACGATATTGCCCTCTGTCAGGTCTTTTACAAGAGTTCCCTTATTATCTTTTGTTTTCTGATCCATGTAAAATTCAACCGTTTGTCCTTTTCTGAATTTACCCTGGAAGAATCTTTTTGGATACCGGATTACACCGCTGCCCATATTCTCCCATTATACTGTATTATTGTAACACAGAACCCGGCAGATTGCAAGACAGCCGGGCAAATTCTGTCCCCCGAAAACCGCTTTTTCTTGTGTTTATCTTGTTTTTCGGATGCGCTTATGATATAATACCATCAAACAAATAAGAAAAGGACCTTCCTATTATATATGAACCATTTATCTGTTTCCACGCGAAAGACCTCTGCTTTCCCCTGGAAGACATTTCTCAAAAGCGTTCTGATCATCGCAGTCCCGGTCGCATTCCAGAATCTTCTGACGACAACCGGCAGCATGATCGACACCATCATGCTGGCCGCCCTCGGTGAGCAGACCGTCGGTGCTGTCGGTCTCTGCGCCCAGTTCTCTTCTCTCATGTTCTCCTGCTACTGGGGCTTTGTCGGCGGAGGCATGCTCTTCTTCTCCCAGTATTTCGGAGCGAAAGACGACCGCGGCATTGACAGATCCTATGAAACAACACTGATCTTCATGCTCGCCGTCTCGTTTCTTTTTGCATTTCTTGCGTGTTTTGCACCGTCAGCCGTCATGCGGATGTATACGGACAAGGAAAGCCTCTCCGCAATCGGCATTGAATATCTGAAAATCGTTGGTTTTGCCTATCCGCTGCAGATCGTATCCACAGCCATGAGTGCACTTCTGCGCTCGACAGACAAGGTTCGTATTCCCCTGATCGCCGGATTTGCATCGACCTTCACCAACATGGGCATCAACTACTGTCTCATCAGCGGTCATCTCGGCTTCCCTGCCCTCGGCGTGCGGGGTGCTGCCATTGCAACGGTCATCGCAGCCGCCGTGAATATGATCGTTCTCATCGTCCTTGCCCAGGCGCAGCACTATCCTTACCTGTTCCATTTCTTTAGAAATCTGCGTCTTTCACGGGCCTGGATCGCAGAATATCTCCGCAAATGTTTTCCCATCATTCTGAATGAACTCTTTGTCGGCATCGGTTTTGCCGTCACCAATATCGTACTCGGCAGACAGGCAGAGGAAGCGATCGCCGCTCTTGCCGTTTTCCGCACGCTGGAGGGATTCGTCATCTCCTTCTTTGCCGGTTTTTCCAATGCATCATCCATCCTGGTCGGACAGAAGGTCGGAGCGGGAGATCTGCGGGATGCCTACGAACACGCAAGACGTCTGATCCTGCTCTGCGGGATCTGCATTGCCTGCGTCTGTGCAGTACTTTTTGCTCTGCATGCGCCGCTTCTGTCAGTCATGAGTCTTTCCGGCAAGTCCTTTGAGATCGGAACCCAGTTTGTCGGCATCTACTGTGTTGCCGCTGTCATCCGCATGTGCAACTGGGCCCAGACCGATACCTTCCGTGCCAGCGGTGATGCGCAGTTCGGTTCCATTGTTGAGATCAGTTTCATGTATGCACTGGTCATCCCCGCTGTCATCCTGTCGCGTCTCGTGTTCCGGCTCCCCGGTTGCTGGGTCCTCTTCAGCTCCCATATCGACGAGCCGATCCGCCTTGTCATCATGCAGCGGCACATGTATTCCGGCAAATGGATCAAACCTGTAACCCCTCAGGGCAAAGCAGCACTGCCTGCATTTTTTGAAAAGCTGCATGAAGATCACCGTAGATCAACCCAAAAATAATGACTCATATTCAAGACACGGAGGCATCGAAATGGAACCTGTTCAGAAAATCCCCTACCGGAAAGAAAACCGTCTCAACCCGCCATCCCTTTCCGAGCTGCATATTCACGGCAGCATCGGCGATCAGATGGAAACCTTTTTCCACGAACGGATCTTTTCAGACTATGCCAGAAATACGATCTACGCCGAGACCGAAGAGCAGTTCCGCATCGTGGACGATGACAAAAGCTGCATCGGCATGTGGAGAGGAGAATTCTGGGGAAAATGGGTCATCAGTGCCTGCCGCGCCGCGCGGTATGAACATGATGATGACATGAAGGAATTCCTCCATGCCGCCGCACACCGCATGCTTTCCCTCATGCGGGAGGACGGATACCTCGGAACCTACCGGGATCCCGAAAACTATTTTGCATGTGATCCCGCACGGGCACTTGCGGAAGAAGGTCACGAATCCAACTGGAACTGGAACATCTGGTGCAGAAAATATACACTCTGGGGACTTCTGGAATGTTATGATCTCACGGGAGACGAAACGATCCTTGCAGGAGCTGCACGGACAGCCGATCAGCTGATCTCCATGCTCCAAAAAAACGGCGTCCGCATCGGTGATACCGGTACCTTCTGCGGCATGCCCTCCTGCTCGATCCTCAAGCCCATGCTGCTTCTGTATGAGAGGACCGGTGTACAGCGTTATCTTGACTTTGCATGCGGGATCGCAGATGACTGGGAACGTCCCGACGGAAAGCAGCCGAACCTGATCGCCAATGCCCTCTCCGGAAAGCCGGTACACACCTGGTATCCGCATCCTGAAAAATGGGCCAAAGCCTATGAGATGATGTCCTGCTTCGATG
>JAKSPR010000289.1 GCA_024404655.1 Clostridia bacterium
TGCGGGGCAGTTTTGTTTTTCCCAGTTATTTCACGAACCGCATGCCCTTTATACCGACGGCTTTATAGCGATACGGGAACCATTGTTCCAGCGGTGTCCATGTTTCCCCGTCGCCTCCGGCGACGACGTCTTCTCTGCGGCCGAACGCAGGGGCAATCGAAGTATACTCTTCGATCTTTACAACCGCATTGCTGCCGCGGAAGACCGGAGGAATCGGGTAAATGAAGTCACGCAGACAATCGCCGATGAGAACTCCGTTCAGCGAAACTTTGGTATAGAGACCGCAAACGTCCAGAAGCAGCGCTTCTGCGTCATCGGGGATATCGACGGATGCTTCCAGTGTGACCTTGCCTGCGTACTGCGGGAGTACTGCACTGCTGCCCGCATCAAGCCGTCCAAAGGGGACTTTCTTCGGCAGCGGATACAGAATGTCTGTCCCATCTGTTACCGTTGCGGCGAAACTGCCGGACAGGAATACGGACGGTAAAAATGGCTCGCTCTTTGCGGGTTCGTTCACATGTACTGTATGACCCCCCGCACCAAGGCAGAACGGTTCCGTTTCCAGATACAGAGAGGAAAGCCCCGGTGTCAGAGCAGCGGCGGGACGGTCAGCTGTGATCTCTTTTCCGTCGAGATACACTGCTCCATCGTACATATACTGCCGGATCAGGATGCGGATATCCGCAAGATCCGTTTCTGCCCGGAAGGTAAACTCTGTTTTGTCACTGCGGATATTGCAGCGCAGGGTGTTTCTGTGATCAAGGGTCAGACGAAAATCGGGACTTGGTGCGGAAATCGTTTCATATACCCGCGGCACCGGGAAAGATTCTCCCTGCCGGAAGACAAGATGCCCGCGCCCGCCGATGGTAAAGGTTACAGCAGGTTTTCCGTCTTCTGCAAATACCAGTGTGCGGGACTCATCGCTGTCGGAAAGGTCAAGGATGACGGAAGTTCCGTCCGTAAACTCCCGGAGCATCAGATCATCGGGACAGGTGCCATCGGACTGAAGAATACGGCGGGCACGGGGATGTGTCTTGGCAAACGCCTCCACCGCGTCCTTTGCGCAATCATCATCCCGATTATCTACGGTCAGAACCGGAATACCGACGGGCGGTTCCTCGTCTTCATCAAGCAGTATCCACTGATACTGGGCTTTTGTCAGTGCAGAGAGCAGACGGTCCAGATTGCCGGAGATCGCATCATGTTCTCCGCCCTCCGCTCTGCATACACGGCGGCAGGCATGATACGGGACACGTACACAGACATCCGCTGCTATGGTTTTTCCGGCGTATTCTGCCGCTTCCATCGCGCTTGCACCGAGGGCTGCATAGCCTTCAAACCACGGGTTCATATAGTTCATCGGATTGAACCAGCCGTTCTTTTTCACGTTGCCTCTGGCATCTGCTGCGGCAACTGCGAGAACATAATGGTCGATATTATACATGGCTTCAAGCCACAGCATCTGTTCAACACGCGCTGGCGGCAGGTCTGTAGGCCCCAGAGCAAAGGTTTCGACCAGTCCGCCGTTTCCGCCGGTACGGATCGCAGCCTGTACGGTACCGAAGGTCAGCCACTCCGCACGATCAATCGAAGTAATGGTACCGATTTCATCCATGCCAGGCAGTGTAAAGCCGCGGAGTGCGTGGATACCGTTGCCGGAACAGCGGCAGGACGTGGCAAGATGATTCTCTGCCAGCAGATGGCCTGTCATAAGAATACCGTGTTCTGCGCACCATTTGCCGATTTTATCAACAAATGCGGTACGGAACCGTTTCCCGAGGACCTCATAATATGCGTCCAGAAAATCACCGTCGGCATGTGCCATATCGTGAAACAGGTCTCTGCCTGTCAGCTCAAAGTAATCCTTTTCAATACCTTTCGCATAAGGAAAATCGCGCCCTTCCGCATAATATCTGATACCGGGTTCATCCGTAAAGATGCCCTTAATCACAGTACCGAAATACGGTTTATAACGCTTATAATAAACATCGTGCGTCAGACGGAGGAAACAGTCAACGGCATCGGGATTTAGAATATCGGCATAGGTCTCTGTTCTGACGATGCTGATTACCCCGTTATCTCCGATGACTGCGCGATGACAGAAATAGTCCTCGTTTTCTGCCATGACCATGCCTTTGCACGTTCCGGAAGGCCAGTTGAATTCATCATACAGCCAGATATCAATATCAAGTTCTGCCGCAGTTTCGATGATATCTCCGAGAATTTCCAGCCAGCGCTCCGACATATAGGGTACATCACAGCCGTCGCGGGGATACATCAGGTACTGTCTGATACCGGCATCCGCATACCGGCGCATCATTGTACGGATTTCTTCTTTCGTAAGGTTGCCTGTGATGGCACCCATCGGAATCAGAGGATTTTTTCTTTTCATCAAATTGTACCTTCTTCCCTGGTTCATTCTTGGATATCGCAAAAGCGGTCAGGCGTGCACGGTGAAGCTGCCCGTAAGAGTGTTCTCCGACGGATTATGCCAGAAACCACGGGCGCAGATCTCAACGGTATACTCTCCCGCAGGCGGAGCGGGCATGTCCCACGTCATGCGTTCCGGCATTTCCGTTACATAGAACGGCGACCACAGTGTGAGGCGGCGTTCGATATTGCCGTCTGCATCTTTTATGGTGATCACATAGTCATTTACACGCTCCACCGGGCATTTGGCATGGTCAAAGGCAAGATGAAGAGTGCCGTCTTTTATGGAAAGCTCCAATCCTGCGTCCTCTGAAAAACTGGGTTTATGGGTACAGCGTTCCCGTTTCTCTCTGGTGTAAACGAAGGAATCCGGGTCCCATGGACGCTCGATGATCCAGCCGTCCTCCAGTCCCGGGAACGGTCTTCCCGCAATGACATCCCATGGAAGAATCCGCACACTGCCGTCGTCCATTGCTTCCACAATCTGCATCTGTGCGGCGGTCTCATGCAGCGGCGGGAAGGTGCCGTAGGGCTTGTCAAATTCATCCAGTTCAAAATAGCTGAACGTTCCGGTACCGACGCTTGTGAAGTGTTCCTGATGGATGGAACGGGGATCGTTAATGGGAGCGTGGGAATGACCGGAGAACGTAATGAGCTGGGGATAATTCACCAGAATCGGCATGAGATCCGCACATCCCCAGGCGATACTGCCGTAGACGGTATTTGTCGGATGCGGATGCTGGAAAAAGAAGATTGGTTTGCGCGGATCATCGCGGTGCGCTTCTTCGAGGGCTTTTGAGACAAACGCCTGCTGCGGGTCTCTGAAATGGCAGCCCTCCGTGCAGCTCACGGAAACAAAATGAAATCCGCCGATGACAAGATGGGTATCGGCATCCTGTGCGAAAACCTTGGCAAATCGCTCCCGTCCGCCCTTTTCCCCGCCTTCTCCGAACCATTCGTGGGAGGCGAGGTTCAGAGTGACGACCGTACCAGGCCGGATGCCCCGGTCAAGGGATTCTTTGACGCTCTCCATCTGCACCATGGAGCCGCTTGTTGCAAAATCTCCGACGATATACACGGCATCGACGTTTTTATACGGCTGGGAATCAGCATAAGCATAAAGCTGACGCAGCCCTTCTTCAAATCTCTTTTTCTCAACGCAGTCCTGCTCATCTTTGTAATGCAGATCGCTGCAGGCCATAAATCGCATGATCGTTTCCGGCATGGTATTGTTCCTCTCCTTTATGACATTGATTTCAGTATAACACGAATATATGAATTTTTCTACAAAATAACCTTTCCGTACACAGTTTCGGAAAAAAGTCAGGCGGAGCGTCCGCAAAGGGCAAACGCTCCGCTTCTTTATGGATATGTCCGGACGCTTACGTGCTTCCGTCCGCTGCCGGCTTTTCTGCTTATTTCAGCTCATTGATCACAGCGGCAGTGGAAACGACTGTCTGACCGGAGGAATCC
>JAKSPR010000029.1 GCA_024404655.1 Clostridia bacterium
TTGTCAATGCCGACGGCGGACTGGATATCACATTCATGTGTGAGAAGACCGATTCCGCGCTGACCAAGATCCGTGATTATCAGAAGAACTCCGAGGGCTTCTTTACCTACAAGACTCAGTATGACGAAGAACTCTTCTTCAATAACGGCACCCTGGCATTTGCGCCTCTGCGTTTCTACGCTGCTTTCAAAGCGCTGCGTGATATGAAGGATACCTACTCCATCCTACCCTTCCCGAAGTGGGATGAAGCACAGGATGCTTATTACACCAATGCAGATGACAAGTTCCTGACCTTCTCCGTTCCTCAGACCGCTTCCGATCCCGCTTATGTCGGTAAGATCTTTGAAGCGCTCTCCGCGGAAAGCTACCGTTCCGTCTACCCGACCTATTATGACGTAGCGCTCAAGGGCAAATACTCCTCCGATCCGTCCACTGCCGAAATGATCGACCTCATCATGAGCGGACGAAAGTTTGAAGTCTCCTTCCAGTTCGGTGAACAGTATTTCGCACGTCTGCCCTACCTGTTCCGCGATCTGCTGCTCAGCCCGTCTGTTGCTCTGACCAAGAAGTATGCAACGGTAGAGAAGCAGCTCAATAAGAACCTTGAAAAGTTCTACGCACAGTTTGAAGATCAGGATTGATTTCATAAATCCCGCTTTCAGCCGCAGGAAAGACCTGCGGCTGATCTTTTTCTGAAATTATTTTCAAACTTTCGCCGATACCTCTTGAATTATGTCGGAAAAGAAGGTATAATATTAGTATTGTCAGTATTGTGAGGTATCCGTCTTTGTTCCGTTTTCCGAAAATTCTTTCTTTGTGCGCCATTCTGCTTGCGGCGGCGATGCTGCCGGGCTGCGGTACAGCCGCGGTCCAGACACCGTGGATGTATGATCCCATCGGCGCACAGTTTGTCTACGGTGCGCGATCCCGACAGTTGAATACGATGCTCCCCATTGTGGAAGAAACCGCAGGCGGCTCCTTTGTTGATAACCGCAACGATGTCTTTGAAGACGGTGTCATCACCGTCAACAATTCCTCCTACGTCATCCCGCAGAGCATGATCGACACGCTGTGGAGCACCATGGAAGAATACAAATTCGTCACCGGGTTCTATGTCATCGACCTTGAGACCCACATGTCCTTCGGTCTGAATGTCGACAAGAAATTCTCCGCTGCTTCCACCGTCAAATCCGGCTACGCTTTATATCTTGCCAAGCAGCTTGCCGCCGGCAATGTAGCCCTGACCGATATTCTTGAATACAAGGAGCAGCACTACTGCACCGGTTCCGGTTCCACCCAGTATTCCGAATACGGCACGCTGTTTACCCTGAAAGCGCTGTTCTACCGGATGCTGTATAATTCCGACAATGTCGCCTATTACATGCTTGCCGACTATACCGGCGTGACGGGCGTCAACGAAATGTTCGAATCCCTCGGTATTGATGCTCATCTGACACGGCTGGACCACTGGTGTGATTTCTCTCCCCGCGATCTTGCCACAATCTGGACAGAGATCTGGAACTTCAAGGACACCTGCGATGAAGGACGTCTGCTCTGGACCTATCTGACGACGAATCTGTATAACGAATTTGACGTCGCTATACCCCAGTATGAGAAATACGAAAGCGCTCACAAATCCGGCTGGAACCACTATGGCTACCATGAATCCGGCATTGTGGACAACGGAAACCGCCAGTACATCTGCGTCGTCATGACCGAGACCGGAAACAAAAACGATTGTCTCCACCGCACCATCCGCAACCTTGACAACATTATGAAAGACTACGATATCTGGCTGAAAAACCAGAGATCGGTCGGACAGAATTAACACTGATTTCAAAGAAAAATCCCATTGTGTTCCAGAGCACAATGGGATTTCTTTTTATTTATCTGACTTTTTGATATCATCAAGAGAGATATTTTCCGGGTCTTCCAGATGAAACGACTGGGTCTCGGTATCGTAGAGATTCCGGTGGACACCGTCTTTGTTGTACTCTGCCATAATGGCCTCGTACTCATCCTCGGAGAACAGATAGCCAAGTCCCGGGAATTCCCGGTCGGCTTCTTCTTCGGTAAAGCGGACAGGAGCGGTTTCGTTCCGCAGGAATCCGCGGACGGCAGCACCGGAGGAACGGACTGTGATATTGCCGTTATCGCTATCTTCCCCGTCCTCACTGTCGGTTTCCCTGTCACCCATGAATCCGGCGGCAACCGCTGCATCAAAGGCATCGGGATCGGGAATACCGTCTTTGTCGGGAATTTCAGCTGGCAGAACCAGGTCTTCCACATCATCGGGCAGAAGCATGATCTCATCCGGTTCTTCCACGTCAGTGATATCCTGACGGGCTCCGAAGGCCGGGCGATTCTGCATGGCGGCAGCCAGTGCATCGTCCTCGGACAGAGTATGCTTCGGCTGGAGCAGATCGAGATCGGCATCATCCTCGCGGAAAATGCTGCTGTTCTTCTTCGGCTTTGCAGATTCGTCCGCACCGCGGCGGTGTCTGTGTCTGCCGGATTTTGCACGTTCCTGTTCCACGTATGCTTCCATTTCAGCAGTATCGGGGCGGGGTGCACCGCTGTCTGCGGCATCCTCGTTTCTGATCTGCGCAAAGAGGGAGGCAAGGAAACTGTGCGGGTGATTGACCTTTTCGGGAGTTTCGACAGGTGTTTGTGCAGTTCCGGGCTGCTCTTCTGTCGGCGTTTCTGCCCCGGCAGAAGTCGCTTCCATGGCCGTCGCCCCGACGTCTGTCGGTTCGGCTCCGGTCTCTGTTTCTTCAGCAGAAGCAGTTTCCGGTACGGCTTCTGCGATTGTGCCGGTGACGGGCTCCGGAGGCGTCTTCTTCGGCTTCTTTCTGCGGCGGACGCGCTTTGCCTTGGGGCCGTAGGCCTCGCGTTCCTCTTCCTCCTTCTGTTTTCGGAAGGCACGGAAGAGCTCGGCAATCTGGGAACGGTGTTCGCTGTTCTGTTCTTCTTCCGCTGCGATTTCGGGACGCTCCCGCATTCTGGCAAGCATCTTGACGCATTCTGCCATAATCATCATAATCAGACAGAAGATGCCGATCGGAATCGCTGCGCGCATATCAAACTTGACAACGCCGAACATGGTACCGAAATTGGGGAATAAGAAGAACAAAAGGAACAGTTCCACCACGGAAAGCAGGTAAAGTCCCTGCAGCGCACTCATGCGGATTCCCGGTTTCCAGAGGAAATCATCTCTCTGTACCGAGAACAGCATGATGATCTGAATGATGGTACTGGTGACAAACAGGATACTGCCGGTCTCCTGCTCCGTTGCGGCAAGGCCGACCCACGCGCAGAAGAACGAGGACAGAATGGAGGTACAGGCCCAGCAGACACCCGTCAGCACCGACGGGATATTGGACCGGATCGGATGCTCCAGCCACGGAACCGCATCCATAGAGCTGCGCAGGATATCGGATTCGGGTCTCTGGAAGGCGAAGATCATGACGGCGATGCAGTCCGCAAACAGACCTGCAAACAGCGCCTGTACGGCGGACATACCGTCTTTGGCAAACAGGATGGTATAAAGGACCAGAATGAACCGCGCAATCTGGGAGGTCAAGAGGTACCGCACAATGCGGATGACCTGCAGATCGGTATTTTTTGCGATACGGATGGCATCAAGAATGCCGCGGAAACCGCCGCTTCCCTTCTGGTCGGCATCGGAGACGATCAGGTCGGATTCGAATTTGAGTGCTTCGCAGCCGTCCTCTCCTGCGCTTTCGGAAACCTTGGAGACGATCGTCTCGTGCTTTCCTGCACCGGCGGGCGTCTGTACCGCAATATTCTGGGCAAAGGAAACATCCGCTGCACGCAGCAGACACAGATCCTCCAGTCTTCGTCCGAGCACGCCGATGACCTCGCCATCCTCATGGAGATGTTCCAGAAGTTCCATCTTCTGCTGGGTATCAAGGCCGCAGTAGAGACGGTAATAGGAAGCATTTGTCCGCCGGATGCCCTCTTTGCTGGCACGCAGCGCGGCTCCGTCGATACAGTGCTCTCTGTCCTCGATGATACCGAGCTGCTTGGCAAAGTATGCTTCCGCCGCCGCAGTTCTCTCACTGAGCAGTATGATCTTGATACCGGCTTCTTTGGCATCTTCGACCAGCTGTGCTGCGCCGCGCAGATAGGGGGTCCGGAAGGCAACAATGCCTTCAAAGACCATATCCGACTGTGCTGCACCGAGGAACCGGAGAGTATTATACATCTGAATCCGGGAGGCAACGCCCACCGCGCTGTAGGCCTGACGCACCAGTTTGCGGTAGGCAAGCAGAGTCTGGGAAGGGGTCTGCGGGGTCAGCAGGAGGATTGTCCCATCCTTATAATAATAGGAACAGCGTTTGAGCAGCGCTTCGGGTTCTCCGCGGGAGATGGCGATATAACGTTCCTTGTGGTTGACCAGCGTTGTGTCGAAATAGGATTCTCCGCCCGCGCTCTTGTGGTCGATCATCTGATAGGCGCGGTCAAGACGGACGTTATAGACATCCATGCTGCGCGCGAGGTTCAGGATCGCTGTTTCTTCTTCGGTGTTTGCGCGGTCCTTCATTTTTCCGCTGCTCTGGGCCTGCAGATAGGCGAGACCGTACATACCCGTGGACAGAATCGAATACAGGATCGGACGCTCCATGACCCGGCGGGCCTTGCGGTCCGTGATATCATAGAGATGGTCTCCTGCGTAAATGCGGTCAACGATGCTTTCTCTTGTGGTAAGTACACCTTCCTTGGGGATCACAAGGCAGGTCAGATGCCGGAGGTTTTCCATCGACAGGGGATTTTTGATGATAGCACCGGATTCATTCTCTCTGAAATGATGTACCGACTGCATGACGCCGCAGGCGAGGACGATATAGCCGAAGGCCACATACATCTCACTCATGGTGGAAACGGCAAAGGACATGCTCTTGATGAAGCTGGAAAACAGAGAGTTATGCAGTCCGGGCATCAGAAAGTCGATCAGCGTCAGGAAGAAGACCGCCGCGATGACAACAAGACTCCAGACCCGGCTGATTTTGTTGATCATGCCAAGCAGAGGCATCGTCTCGTGGTTGACAATGGGACGGTTCTTGTCCGTGATGCAGACCACAGTATCTTCACCCGTGGCGCAGATAATCGCCTGTGCTTCGCCGCCGACCACAAGGGTGGAGGCGAACACCATATTGCGCTGTTTTTCCGCCGCCAGGGTTTCGTGGATACCGTCATCAGCCTCTTTCAGGCGCAGGGGGCCGCGGCCGAAAAGGTGCGTTTCATCCACAAAGAAACCTTCCGCTTTGATGATACGCGCGTCCGCCGGTACAATATCACCGCGGGACAGGCAGATGAGATCGCCCGGAACCAGCTGTTTCTGGTCGATCATGTAAAGCCGCCCCTCGCGGATGACCCGTACTACGGGCAGCGTATAGCGGTCCATACCTTCCAGGGTCTTCTGGGCCTTGGTGTAGGCGATCAGCGTAGCGATCAGGTTCAGCGCGACCAGCACCACGATGGACCACGCGCTGACGCTTTCCTCAAAAAGTGCCGCGATCAGCGCCGTGATGACCAGAAGATAGGACGTATAGTCCATGGTGATGCTCTTCAGGCAATTATAGAAGGTGATTTTGGAGACAGGATAGATTTCGTTTTTCTTGTATTTTCTAAGCAGTGTCCGGCAGGCTTTCCGCGTCAGGCCTTTTTCCGCCGAGGTCTGCAGCTTTTCGGCGACAGCCTCACCGGACATCTGATACCAGTTGTCTGTCATGAAACCGTAATCTTTCTTTTTTCAGGTTCAGAGACCGATTTTGAGCGTTTCTTTTCCGTTCTCATCACACGCCGTGCTGACGGTGATACAGCGGATATCATCCCGGTAACCGGAGATGATGGTGTTGGCAATGGCATCCTCCACATGGGTCTGGATATAGCGGCGCATGTTGCGCGCACCATACTTACGGCTGAAGGATTCCCTTGCAATGACCCGCAGAGCGTCCTCCGTATAGAACAGAGTGATCTCGCGCTCACCGAGAGCCGTGACCAGCTCGCCCATCATGATGCGGGCAATGGAGACGAAATCGTTTTCGTCAAGGGCGCGGAAGGTGATGATCTCATCCACGCGGTTGATGAACTCGGGACGCAGGAAGGAAAGCAGTGCTTTCTCGGTGCGGTCCTCGGCGATCTTCTGCTCGCTTGCACGGAATCCGGCGGTGTTGTCGTTGGCAACGGAACCCGCATTGGTCGTCATGACGATGACCGTATTCTCAAAGTTGACTTCCTTGCCGTGGGCATCGGTGATGCGTCCGTCATCGAGGATCTGCAGAAGGATGTTCATCACATCCGGGTGCGCTTTCTCGATCTCATCAAAGAGGACGACGGAATAAGGCTTTCTGCGGATCTTCTCCGTCAGCTGACCTGCATCGTCATAACCCACATAGCCGGGAGGAGAACCGATGATGCGGGAAACCGCGAATTTTTCCATATATTCGGACATGTCAAGACGGATAAGGGCATCCGGTGTCTGGAACAGCTCTTTTGCCAGGGTCTTGACCAGCTCCGTTTTGCCGACGCCTGTGGGACCGGCGAAAATGAAGGAAGCGGGCTTTTTCTTATAGGAAATTCCGGCACGGGAGCGGCGCACGGCGCGGACAACTGCATCGACGGCAGCATCCTGACCGATGATCCGTCCGCGGAGATGTTCGCCCAGGTGTTCCAGACGTTCAAATTCGCTGACTGTGATGGTAGAGGCGGGAATGCCGGTCCAGATCTCAATGACCTGTGCAAGCGCTTCCACATCCAGTTCCACATTGTCGCGTTCTTTGGAAAGCTCCGCAAACTGCTCCGTCTGCTGCAGCTCCCGGGAACGCAGTTCGGCAATGCGGGCATAGCGGGCATTGATGACGTCTTCCGAAGCATCTGCATCGGGTTCCGCATTTTCAAGAACTTCCCGTTCTTCCTTGGTGTCCTCAATCGCCTGTTCCAGACGCTTGAGTTCATCCACGACCGGTGCATGGAGCGCTTCGTATGCCGATGCTTCGTCCATTAAGTCGATGGCTTTATCCGGCAGGAAACGATCGGTGATATACCGCTCGCTCATGATGACCGCACGGCGCAGGATCGCCTCCGGGATGCGGATACCGTGGAACTTTTCGTAGTTTTCTTTGATACCGTGAAGAATTTCCACCGTATCATCCACAGAGGGTTCTTCCACAATGATGGGCTGGAAACGGCGTTCCAGTGCGGCATCCTTTTCGATATACTTGCGGTATTCGGTCAGGGTCGTTGCACCGATGACCTGAATTTCACCGCGGGAAAGAGCGGGTTTCAGAATATTGGCTGCGTTCATGGAACCCTCGGCGTCGCCTGCTCCGGCGATGGTGTGAACCTCATCAATGACGAGGATGATATTGCCAAGGTTTTTGACCTCCTCGATGAGGCCCTTCATGCGGCTCTCGAACTGACCGCGGAACTGGGTTCCGGCGACAAGCGCAGTCAGGTCCAGAAGATGGACTTCCTTATTGTGCAGGCGGAACGGAACCTCTCCTTTTACGATGCGCTGTGCCAGTGCTTCCGCAATGGCGGTCTTGCCGACACCCGGCTCACCGATGAGGCAGGGATTGTTCTTCTGTCTGCGGCAGAGGATCTGCAGCATTCTGGCAAGCTCCCGGTCGCGGCCGATGACAGGATCGAGATCGCCGTTCTTTGCACGGCGGGTCAGATCGACACAGTACGCATCGAGGAACTTCTTCTTTTTCCGCTTTTCCTTCGGGGGCTTCTCGTCCTTTTTGCCGTCTGCGCTGCCGTTCTCCCCGGAGGATTTCTGATTGTCAGCAGCGTTGTTTCCTGCGCTGTTCTTCATAGGAATGCCAAACAGATTGCCAAGGGGGATATCGGAGAAGAGTTTGCCGAAATCCATGGCGGGTGCTTTTCCGTCTCTGCTGTCGGCAGGTGCACCGGCTGCGTCTTCCGCGCCGGTTTCTTCCTCTTCTGCGGGTTCTTCACCGTCTTCATCCTCC
The DNA here is from genome assembly GCA_024404655.1 of Clostridia bacterium. Classification (GTDB taxonomy): domain Bacteria; phylum Bacillota; class Clostridia; order Oscillospirales; family CAG-272; genus RGIG3925. Next base: position 8,001 of record JAKSPR010000029.1, read on the forward strand.
GGTACGTCTCCCGGGAGGCCGTCGGGATTCATGGACTGCATCATCTGCTCCATATCCTGCTCCATCTTATCGAGCTGCTCATCATCAATGCCCATTTTTGCCAGCATTTCGTTGACAGGGCCAATGTTCATCTCTTTTGCGCAGCGCAGGCAGAGACCATCCTGGAGCATTTCTCCGCCTTCCATCCGGGTCATGAAGACCACCGGAGGCCGCTTTTTGCATCTTGAACAAAGCTTCATAGAATTTCCTTTCTCGGATAACCGTATCTCAGACGGTTGGGATCACGGAGGGACTGCTTAAAACAGTCCTCCGGTAAATAACCTGTAAATAAATCCGACCTGAATCTCTGTCGGGAGCGTTCCGTTTGCGCACAGAATACCAAGGACCAGAGAAATGATCTTCGCCGCAAGGAACGTGTAGGCTACACCCAGCACAAGACCCATCACAGCGCCCATCGTTTTGTTCACCTGATTCAGAACCGGGAGACGGGAAACCAGATCGGCAAAATAGAAAATCACGCGGAACAGGATATACCCGACCACGAACAGGATCAGATACGCCGCAATAGCGGACATCTTATCGGCGAGGGGCTCCGCAAGTTCGGAGGTCAGCCGGGCAGTCAGAGCCTCTGTATCAATGCCGCCTGGAATCAGACGGCTGGGGTCTTCCGCAGCATCCGCCGGAAACAGACCGATCGCGCTCAGCATGCCGATGAGGGCAGATGCCTTTTCCATCAGCGCACCGATCTCTGCTTCCATCTGGGCTCCCATGTTCTGTACCGCGGACTGCAGACCCGATGCGACATATTTGGTCGCCATCGGCAGAAAAATGTGCCGCTTCAGAATACCGTCAAGGACGAAGGACAGCCGGTCGGCACACAGCCAGCCGCCGACGAAGGACAGCAGTCCCGCCACGGATTTGATCAGTCCCCGCTTGACGCCGGAATACACCGCGCCTGCGAAGATCAGAATGAGAACAATATCAATCACGATCGCAAGGGCCATAAAAACACCGCCTTTCAGATTCAAGGTGTCATATAAATAAGAGGATATGTACTGTTTTTGAAATTATGCACTGACATTTCCTGACGCCGCGTCGCTGTCATGGAAGAAGAAACTGTCGATGTCGATGACATGGGTCTCTCCGGCATAACAGAGCAGAAGTGTCCGGGCATCCAGCGAAAGAACGGAGATGCAGTTTGTATCAATGGGTTCTTCGATCTGCTGTCCGGTCTCCAGACTGATGCGCAGAAGTGAGCGGTCAAGGAGAATATAAATGGCATTCCCCAGCGGCATCACTTTTGTTATCTCGCCGCTGACAGTGCCGGTATAGAGTACCGTCCCCACTCCGTCAGTGACCGTCAGCTCATAGTTGGAGCCGACAATGTTCTTATTCAGCGTGAAGTATGTCAGACCGGCTTCCGTATCCACATTGGCCGGTGTATAGCCGCCGTAGGAAAGGGTGCTGATGAGCGCACAGTTTTTATCATAATAATAGATCGCCTTGCCGCCGACCAGAACAAATCCGCCGTCTTCGCTGTAATGCGCGCGGTAGATGACCTCATCGTCGATCTGGAACTGGGCACGTTTTTCCTCTTTCCCGGTCTCGCAGAGAATGATCTCGGCGTAGTTGACGCCGCTTGCATGGGTGCCGAGGGTCGCCAGGAGAAATTCGCTGTCACCCTGACGGAAAGCCGCGTCCATGACGAGCTTATCAGGGCTGTACCAGCGGTAGATCATATTGAAATCTTTGTCGTAGACATTGACAACGGAACGGTACTCCATGGAACGGGTCGTCACAAGGAAAGTTCCGGAATCTCCCATGGCTGCAACGCCGATGCCGTAGTCGTAGTTTTCTTCATAGACCTTCGTCAAGGAGTTATAGACCTGGAAGGTATTTCCGCCGATGTTGTAGACCATCATATAGCGGTCTCCGCTCAGAAAATTCGGAGATGAGTTGACCTGATTAAGATTGAGGATCGCCTCGCCCGTCAGGTCATAAAGCTGTATCTGATCGTATCCCACCACTGCAAGGCCGTTTTTATAGACCCCGAACTGGATGATGGATTCGATCTCGTCGTACACCAGCACATCCGTCGTCGCAGATTTTTCCGCCTGACGGGTGTCGATATAACGGAGGAAATATTTGAGGTTCTCCACCGTGATTTCCTCGCGGTAAACGGAGAACATGGCGACAATGAAAACCGCCATCACAATGAGGAGAATGGTCATGACCACGCGGTAGCGCTTGGCAATCCGGAAATAATACCGGCTGCTTTCCGGAAGTTCGATCTTTTTTCCGGCTTCTTCTTTTTCAACGGCACTCACAGTCAGTGTTCTCCTTTCTGTCAGAATCAAATGCGTCACGGCGGAATTCCACACGGTTCAGGTACAGTCCGCAGGCGGGAACCGTCATCCCTGCGCGGCTGCGGTCACGGGAAGCAATCACATCGGGCAGAGATTCTGCGGGAATTTTTCCCTCAGCCACAGCCAGCATGGTACCGACGAAAATCCGCACCATGTTGTAAAGAAATCCGTCTGCGGCGATGGCGAAGATCACGCGCTTCCCCTCTCTGCGCACGGAGACCGAACGCACGGTACGCACGGTAGCGGCGATCACGGCGCCGGCAGCCACAAAACCCCGGAACCCGTGGGTTCCGACGAACGCCTCACCCGCAGCGTTCAGCGCATCCGCATCGAGAGGCCGCCGGAACAGATAGGCACGGTCTGCGGAAAAGGGGTCCCGCACCGCACTGTTCCATACAATATACTCGTACTCTTTTTCATAGACGTCATGCCGGACATGGAAGCACATGGGTACTTCCTCCGCAAAAAGTACGGCGATATCCCTTGGCAGCACCGTATTCAGTGCCGCCGGAATCCGCTCCGCGGGGATCTTCGGCATGGTGTCATCGGTTACAAACATCAGCTTGTAATCCCTTGCATGGACACCCGCATCGGTACGGCTGCATCCGGTCACATCGGGACGGCAAAGGTAAATCTGTTCTATGGCGTCCTGCACGGCGGCCTGTACGGTCGGCGCATCGGGTTGAACCTGAAATCCCGCATAATGTGTCCCGTCGTAGGCCAGTGTCAGAAGAATCTTTTTCTTCATGATAAAAATCAGAAAATAATGTTCAGGACGATGATGCCCGCAAGCAGAATGAGCAGTGCGCCCAGCACCACAAAATCTCTTGTGTGCAGATGCAGCTGGGTCATGCGGGTACGTCCTTCACCGCCGTGATAGCAGCGGCACTCCATGGCAATGGCAAGTTCATCCGCGCGGTGGAAGGCGGAGACGAACAGCGGGACCATGATCGGCACCAGCGCTTTGGCGCGCTCAATCAGATTGCCGGAGGAAAAATCCGCGCCGCGGGCTTTCTGGGCATTGATGATCTTATCCGTTTCCTCAATGAGGGTCGGAATGAAACGCAGAGCGATGGTCATCATCATGGAAAACTCATGAACCGGAATGTGGAGGACCTTCAGCGGACCGAGCACCCGTTCCAGACCGTCCGTCAGGGCAATCGGTGACGTTGTATAGGTCAGAAGCACCGAAGAACCGATGATCAGGGACAGCACGCGCACCACCATGAAGATGGCGTACTGAATACCCTCTGCATAGATTTTGATGAATTTCCACGAAATCAGCAGATGGTCACCTGTGGTCCAGAAGATATTGATGAACGCGGTGAAGATCATAATGACAAACACCGGTTTGAGACCCTTTAAGATCAGTTTCAGCGGGATCTTTGATAGGAATACCAGAACAAACGCGCTTGCCAGAACAACCGCAAAGCTGACGGGGTTATTTGCGGAAAAGATGGTTACGATATAAATGATGATGAGAAAAATCTTCATCCGGGGATCGAGCTTATGCAGCAGCGAATTACCCGGGAAGTACTGACCGAGTGTTACGTCACGCAGCATTATGCCATCCCTCCCTGCTTCTTTTCGCGGAACAGGCGGACGACGGCTTCATAAGCGTCATCCACAGTGTAAATACCGCTGTCAACGGGAATGCCCGCTTTCTGCAGCTCCATCATGAGCTTGGTGATCTGGGGACGGGAAAGTCCGACGGCTTTCAGTTCTTCCGCATGGCAGAAGACCTCATGGGAGGTACCGTAGCGGGAGAGATGTCCATGGTCGAGCACCATCAGCTTATCGGCGTAGACCGCCATATCCTCCATGGAGTGGCTGATGATGATGATCGTGTTGCCCTTTTCTCTCTGATAAGCACGGATGCCGCCGAGAATCTCTTTTCTGCCGCGGGGATCAAGACCTGCCGCAGGCTCATCAAGAACAAGGATTTCCGGATCCATTGCCATGACACCGGCAATGGCGACACGTCGTTTCTGTCCGCCGGAGAGTTCAAAAGGAGACTTTTCAAAAAGATCAGGGGTAAGTCCGGTAAAACGGGCTGCTTCTTCGACCCGACGCGCGATCTCTTTTTCATCAAGCCCCATGTTGTGGGGGCCGTAGGCAATATCCTTTGCCACAGTTTCCTCAAACAGCTGATATTCGGGGTACTGAAACACCAGCCCCACGCGGAAACAGATCTCGCGGATTTTCTTCGGTTCGGCCCAGATATCCCGTCCGTCGATGAGCACCTGTCCCTCGGTGGGGCGCAGGATGCCGTTCAAAAGCTGTGCAATGGTGGACTTGCCGGAGCCGGTATGACCCATCAGACCCGTGATGATGCCCGCTTCAAATTTTAAGGACACATCCTGCAGCGCTGCCTTTTCAAAAGGCGTACCGACGGAATAGCGGTAGGTGACGTGGGAGAGTTCGATCTCCGCCGCATGCTTCTTTTCGCCTGTTGTTTCTGCCATCGTCATCACGCCTCCTCTCCGCTGAGTTTCTTCCAGAGTTTTCCGAGCGCTTCCACCGCTTCATCGGAGTGGAGCAGATCGCCCGGGAGATCAAATCCTGCGTCCTTTTTCAGCCGCCACATGAGGTCTGTGACCTGCGGCACATCAAGACCGACGCTTTTCAGTTTTTCGACCTCGGAGAAGACGTGTCTGGGCGCATCGTCCAGGAGGATTTCACCGTGATTCATGACGACCACACGATCGGCACGGACCGCTTCATCCATATAATGGGTGATGAGCAGGACGGTGATTCCTTTTTCTTTGTTCAGCCGCTCGATGGTGTCCATGACCTCGGCTCGGCCTGCCGGGTCGAGCATGGCGGTGGATTCGTCAAAAATGATGCAGTCAGGCAGCATGGCGATGATGCCTGCAATGGCGATACGCTGCTTCTGACCGCCGGAAAGCTGGCTGGGGGAATGGTGGGCAAATTCCGTCATATTGACGGCTTTCAGCGCTTCATCTACACGGGTACGGATTTCCTTCGGGGGGATACCGAGATTTTCGGGGCCGAAGGCAATGTCTTCTTCCACGATGGTGGCGACCAGCTGGTTATCGGGATTTTGGAACACCATGCCGATCTTTCTGCGCAGATCGTAGATATCCGCGTCGGTCAGATCGTCCCGCATGGTCTCACAGCCGTCGATGACAAGGGAGCCGGAATCAGGAGTGAGAACGAGGTTCAAAAGCTTTGCAAGGGTGGATTTACCGGAGCCGTTATGCCCCAGCACCGCCACAAAAGAACCCTTCTCCACTGCCAGAGAGACATTTTTGATGACGGGCAGCGGATCGCCGTCTTCGTTTTTATAAGAGAAGCAAAGATTCTTTGCGTCAATGATATAATTCTTGGATTCCATGGAATTACCTTTCGTAAAGGGAAAACGTTCAGATTCTCTGATAACGCGCAGAGGAACCGCAGGGGAGCACAGCGCCCGTCTGTTTCACCGGGATGCCGATCTCATCCGCCATGATGGTTCCGCCGAAACGTCCTGTATGCAGGGTCAGGATGTAGGCCATGGCAGACGGGGAGAGGCCCGTGGTATAGGAATTGATCAGCACAAACAGGGGATCATCGGTCAGTACCTGCGTCGTCAGAGCAACGAAGTCATCAACGGCTTCTTCCAGCTTCCAGACCTCGCCTGTGGGACCTCTGCCGTAGGACGGCGGGTCCATGATGACAGCGTCATACCGATTGCCCCGGCGTATCTCCCGCTCGATGAACTTCTTGCAGTCGTCAACGATATAGCGGATGGGAGCATCGGCAAGGCCGGACAGAGCAGCGTTTTCCTTTGCCTGTGCTACCATGCCCTTCGCCGCGTCCACATGGACAACGGACGCACCTGCCTTGGCTGCGGCTACGGTCGCGCCGCCCGTATAGGCAAAGAGGTTTAAGACCTTGACTTGTTTTCCTTTGGATACTTCTTTGCGGATGAGGTCCGAAAACCAGTCCCAGTTCACCGCCTGCTCGGGGAAAAGTCCCGTATGCTTGAAGCCCATGGGTTTGATTTTGAAGCGCAACCCCAGCTCTTCATAGGAGAGCT
>JAKSPR010000290.1 GCA_024404655.1 Clostridia bacterium
CAGATATTCGATCATGGAATCCTCAGCCTTGCAGGCACCGGAGAAACCGAGATTGATATAGTCCACGTTGTTGCGCTGAGCAATGATGTTCTGATAGGAGTTGCCGGGACGGCTGACATCCCCGCCCTGGGTGATGGAGGAACCGTAATAGACGATGGGCGCGATGGGACGGTACTCCGCACCTGCTTCCAGATGAGCACCTGCCTGCAGACCGATCTCCAGAGAATCCACATCGTTATACAGCGGGAAATGGATGGTATAGGTGTGCATCTTGCCGTCATCAAAGCCGCCCTGGAGCGATTCGTAACCGTCTTTCATATCGAAGGGCGGAACGAAGGTGTGATGGTAGGTATCATGTCCGTCGTCTCTGTGGACATACAGGTCAAAGCCGCTGGTGCCGGTCAGGGCCATGCCGGGATCGTGGGTGATCTTCGGCATTTTGCAGCGGATGGCGATAAAGGGAGAATCCGTTGCGAAACGGACACGTCCGCCGGAGGTATTATAGGCAAGCTCATTTACCAGCGGCGAGGTCTTCTCCGCCACCTCTGCGGGCAGACGGATATAACGGGGTTGGTTCTTGTAATCATAAAGACCATAAATGCGGAACGGCTCACTTTTCGCATCCATGAAGACGATGTCGTCACGGCCGAGGGCGTTCTCCACTTTCAGATTGCGGTCAATTTCTTCAATTTTCATCGTTCATTCCCTCCTTTACCAGTTTGTCTTTCTTAAGATCCGGTCGATCTCGCGTCCGATGACCCGCGCCATACCCATGAAGCCGGCATCGTTGGGATGACAGCCATCGACAGTGCAGATATCGTGATATTCGGGATCGAAGAAGGTGAAGCCGTCGATGAAGGAAACATTCTTGTCGCCCTCTGCAACCGCATGGCGGTAGGTCTCAAAGACAATGTTGCGGCGGTTGATCTCGTATTCGTTCACACGGGCATCGGGCTTTGTCACCATGATAATGGGCGTGTCGGGATGCTTTGCACGAATGGTGCGGTAGAGCTTTTCATGGGTAGCCAGCAGATGCTCCGGGGTGGGGGCGTTGTGGTCGTAGTCCATGACGAAGATGCTCATGTCAAGACCTGCCATATATTCCGCGATGATGTCCTCGCCGCGGGCGGAGCCGGAGAAGCCCAGATTGATATGGTCGATGTTGCGCAGGGCGGAAATGACATTCTGGTACGCCATGCCGGGACGGGATGCGCACCCGCCCTGGGTGATGGAGGAGCCGTAATAGACGATGGGCTTGATGGGCAGATATTCTGCGCCCCAGTCGATCTCGGCATCCTTCTGAATACCGATTTCAAGAGCGACACAGTCATTATACAGCGGGAAATGGATGGTATAGGTGTGCATGCCGCCGTCTGTGTACTGCAGGGATTCATAGCCGTGCTTCTTTTCGTAGGTCGGCATGAAGGTGGCAATGTAGTTGTCCCGTCCGTCGTCGGTGTGCTGATAGAGGTCAAAACCGCTGGTGCCGGAGAGGGCCATGTGCGGGAAATAGCACTGACCGTTCATCTTGCAGCGGATGGCGATGACGGGGGAATCGGTGGCAAAGCGGACACGTCCGCCGGCCGTGTGATAATTCAGACCCTTGACGCCGTCATTGGTCGCGTCGCCGATCTCTTTGGGAATGCGGATGAACCGCGGTTCGTTTTTGTAGTCATAAAGACCGTAGACACGGAACGGATCTCTGCGTACATCGACAAAAACAAGGTCGTCGCGGCCGAGAATGGTTTCCGGTGCAAGGGTCGGGTCCAGTTCGGTAAGTTTCATGTTTCTGTTCCTCCCGGTTACACAAGATGGATTCAGCCGAGATCAGGCTCGGCAAGAGATTCGATGACGGGTGCTTCATAGCCGTCAGACTCAAAGACAACGATCTCGTTTGCGCCCTCATGCAGGATGGGCGCGGGAACATAGAGGGTCTTCTGGGGTCCGCGGTCGTTCCAGTATCTGCCCAGATTGAAGCCGTTGACGACCACAAAGCCCTTGTGGAAGCCGTCAAGACGCAGGAAGGTATCGGCGGGCTTGCCGTTTACATTCAGGGTACCACGCAGGAAGGCGGGCATGTTGTCGTTTGCGGTATCGGCGGTATAGGTAAGGCCGGAGAGGTCGTCCATGGTCATGGAGGTCATATCCCAGCCGAAGTGATACTGCTGACCGAGGCGGATGCCGCCGAAGATGCCCTTCTTATCGAACAGCTTGGGACCGTAGTTGACACGGCCGCAGTTCTCGACGAAAATGTCAAGGCGCTTGGTCTCGCCCTTGGCAAGGGTGATCTTGATCTCATCCTTGCGTCCGGTGCGCTCCCGGATGCCGGCAAACTTGCCGTCGAGGAAGACAAGAGCACGGTCATGGACGTGTTCGAGGATCAGATCAAGGGTCTCGCTGGGTCCGCGGAGGGTGGTGGAGTACATGATATAACCGAAGTCCTGACCGACTTCCTCCATGGAGAGGGGAGCCGCGTGGTGCTTGACGGTACCGATAGCGGCGATATTGTCAAAGAGCGGAGCGCGCTCCGTCATGGTGATCTTGCCGTATGCCGCCTTGGGCAGGTCTTCCACGTCGATGGGATTGGAAACGCCGGTATATTTTGCCAGAGCGTCACGGACAGCGTAGAAGGTGGGCGTCATGTCACCGGCCTCGGAGAGCGGAGAGCAGTAGTCATAGCTGGTGATGGTGGGCTGATACTGAGCGCCGGTATGGTTTGCACCGTTTGTAAATGCGAAATTGGTTCCGCCGTGGAACATGTAGAAGTTAAAGGAAGCGCCCAGTTCCAGCATGGGAACGAGGTCACGCAGGGTTTCTTCGGCGGAACGGGTGTGATGTTCCTCTCCCCAGTGATCGAACCAGCCGCACCAGAACTCGCCGCACATGGAAGGCTGACCGGGACGGAAATCATTGAGCAGCTGGAAAGCCTGCTCGGGACGGCTGCCGAAGTTGGCGACTGCCGGATATTCCGGCAGCGTGCCGCCGTTGAGCATCCAGTAGCAGGGACCGTCGGAGGTATAAAGCTGGCAGTCGATGCCGTATTCCAGATACATATCGGCAACGGCATGCAGATATTCCTTATCGTCACCGTAGGAGCCGTATTCGTTTTCGATCTGGACCATGATGATTTTACCGCCGTTGGTGCAGAGGTGCGGGCGGATGCGGGTCAGAAGTTCGCGGTAATAGGGGCGCACCTTTTCCAGATACATGGGATCGTTGCAGCGCAGGTGCATATCCGGATAAGCCAGCAGCCAGGAGGGCAGACCGCCGAAATCAAACTCGGAGCAGATATAGGGACCGGGACGGACGATGACATTCAGACCGAGGGACTCTGCGATCTCAATGTAGCGGACGATATCGAGATTGCCGGAGAAGTCAAATTCGCCCTCTCTGCGCTCATGCAGGTTCCATGCAACATAGGTTTCCACGGTGTTGAAGCCGCAGGCGCGGAGCTTTTTCAGACGGTCCTCCCAGTATTCGGGAACGATGCGCCAGTAGTGCATCGCACCGGAAACGACCTGAAAGGGCTTGCCGTCCATGAGGAAATGGTTATTTTCAAAAGAAAACGTAGACATAGTTTTGATTTCCTTTCACAATATTTCTTTGTACTAAAAACCGGACAGACCGATTCTGCGATCATTATATCATATATTTTCCGAGATTGCAAGCAAGATATCCCCCAAAGCTGATGAAAAAAGATACTTTAATTTGTATTCCTCCCGATTGACAAGAATTCCCATTTATGATAAAATCACACTATCGTGTTAATATCAGGACAAATTCAGACGAAAGAGGAACCTGCCCATGCGCCGATCTGCTTTCCCGAAACTGATGCTTATATGGCTTATGATCTTCTGCTTTGCCGTCCCCGTCGGTGCCTGGTCGCCGAAGGTCATCGG
>JAKSPR010000291.1 GCA_024404655.1 Clostridia bacterium
CTTTACAGCGTGCCGAACAGTCTGTCGCCGGCATCGCCCAGACCGGGAACGATGTAGCCGTTTTCGTTCAGCTTTTCGTCGACACAGCCGGTGTAGATGTGAACATCGGGATGCTCTTTTGCAAGACGCTCAACACCTTCGGGAGCAGCGAGAATGGAGACGAACTTGATGTTGTGGCAGCCGCGGGCCTTGATGAACTGAATGGCAGCGGAACCGGAACCGCCGGTAGCCAGCATGGGATCCAGCAGGATGACCTGACGTTCTTCAATGTCTTCGGGCAGCTTGCAGTAGTACTCCTTGGGTTCAAGGGTTTCGTGGTCGCGGTAGAGACCGATGTGACCGATCTTTGCGGAGGGAACGAGGGTCAGGACACCGTCCAGCATGCCGAGACCTGCACGCAGGATCGGAACCAGAGCCAGCTTCTTGCCGGCAAGGACTTTGACTTTCGCTTCGGTGATGGGGGTCTTGATGACGGTTTCTTCCATGGGAAGATCGCGCATGACTTCGTATGCCATCAGCATGCCGATTTCGGAAACCAGCTCGCGGAACTGCTTGGAACCGGTGTTCTCGTCACGGAGAATGGATAACTTGTGGGTGATCAGAGGATGATCGAAAACGGTAACATTAGAAAAGCTCTGCATGATAGAATCTCCTTTTCGACTGTTTGGGGGATTTTGTTTTATTATCTTGTATTATAGCATTATCTGATGCAAAAAGCAATAGCATCCGCGAATTTTTGCGAATGTTTCGGGGCGACTTTTCCCCAAATAAAGAAAAAAACGCTGCCCGGGAATCCGATTTCTGCCGGGCAGCGCATTTCGCTGAGCGTTTCTTTCTTTTGATTTCCGTTATCAGCCGTTTTCTTTTGGCAGTGCAGCAAGATGAAGACGGATGTTTTCAGCGATTTCTTCACTGCAGTCATGAACTTCGCCGCCGGACATAATAAAGAAATGGTCCTTTTGGTAGCGGGGGATCAGGTGGAGATGGTAGTGGTTGATCTTTTCTATGCTGCCGCTGTTCTGCATGATCGTGTAGCCGTCACAGTGATAGGTATCTTTCAGCGCAGCAGCCAGACGCCGCGCCAGCTTGTAGACACGCAGACAGATCTCTTCGGGAAGCTCTTCTGCTCCGGTGTAGTGATACTTTGTCAGAATCAGAATGTGTCCTTCGTTGACAGGGTCAATGTCAAGGATCGCTTTCAGTGCGTCATCTTCGTATACAGTATGGGACGGTTTCTCGCCGGCTATGATCGCACAGAAGATACAGTTGTTCATTTCTTTACCGTCAATCCTCTCTTTTTTTCTGTGTGGTTTGGGGCCGCTGTGTTCAGTATAGCATATTGTTTCCCTTTTTGCAATGCCAAAACAGCACAAAAAATGACGTTTTCCGGTCATTTCCCCGCGGACGTAATGGAGAAGTCCCAAAAATCATGCACGGAAATTTCTATAAAAATTCATTCCCCCCTTGAAAATCCCGCATATCTGTGTTAAAATATGAAAATAAACAAAGGAGGCATGACCATGTATAAAATACTGAAAAAAAAGGTGCTCAATCCTACCGTCACCATGATGGATATCGAGGCACCCTTTGTTGCCCGCAAGGCACAGCCCGGGCAGTTTATCATTCTCCGCGTCGATGAGGACGGCGAGCGTATCCCGCTGACCGTCGCAGGATATGACCGCGAGGCGGGCTCTGTCCGCATCATTTTCCAGATCGTCGGTGCTACCACGGAAAAGCTCAATCATAAAAACGAGGGCGATTATCTGCAGGACTTCGTCGGTCCCCTCGGCGTTGCAACTGAACTTGAAGGCATGAAGCGCGTCTGCATCGTCGGCGGCGGTGTCGGCTGCGCCATCGCGCTCCCCATCGCACAGAAGCTGCATGAGATGGGCTGTGAAGTCACCAGCATCATCGGCTTCCGCAATAAGGACCTGCTCATCCTGGAGGATGAGTTCCGCGCCTGCTCCGATACCCTCCACGTCATGACCGATGACGGCTCTTACGGCAGACAGGGCAATGTCTGCGTCCCGCTGAATGAGATGTTCGGCGAGGGCAAGACCTTCGACCGCGTCATCACCATCGGTCCCCTGATCATGATGAAATTCGTCGTCGCAGCGACCAAGCCCACCGGCATCCCCTGCACCGTCTCCATGAACCCCATCATGATCGACGGCACCGGCATGTGCGGCGGCTGCCGCCTGACGCTGTGCGATGAGAGCGGCAAGCGCATCACCAAGTTCGCCTGCGTTGACGGCCCTGATTTCGACGGCTACGCTGTCGACTTCGATGAGGCAATGTCCCGCGGTATGATGTACCGCGATTTCGAGCGCCATGCTCATGAGGAAACCTGCAATCTGTTCGCAAAAGCCGCTAAGGAGGGAAACTGATATGCCGAATATGAGCCTCAAAAAGAATCCCATGCCGACACAGGATCCCGCAGTCCGTGCCCATAACTTCAAGGAAGTTGCCATGGGTTATGAGGAGGCAGCTGCCATTGATGAGGCACTGCGCTGCTTAAACTGTAAGAATATGCCCTGCGTTTCCGGCTGCCCTGTCAATATCCGTATCCCCGCGTTCATCGCAAAAATCAAGGACGGCGATTTCGAGGGCGCTTATCAGATCATTCATGAGACGTCTTCCCTGCCGGCTGTCTGCGGACGTGTCTGCCCCCAGGAGACCCAGTGCGAATCCAAGTGTGTCCGCGGCGTCAAGGGCGAGGCTGTCGGTATCGGCCGTCTCGAACGCTTCGTCGCTGACTGGCATAACGCACATACCGACGCTGCTCCCACGGTTCCCGCTCCCAATGGTCATAAGGTCGCCATCGTCGGCTCCGGTCCTTCCGGTCTGACCTGCGCAGGTGACCTTGCAAAGGCCGGCTATAAGGTCACGGTCTTTGAGGCACTGCATACCGCAGGCGGCGTGCTTGTTTACGGTATTCCCGAATTCCGTCTGCCCAAGTCCATTGTCCAGAAGGAAGTCGGTAATCTCACCGCCATGGGCGTTGACGTGGAGCCCAATATCGGCATCGGTAAGACACTCACCATTGCTGAGCTGTTGGAGATGGGCTATGAGGCCGTCTTCATCGGTTCCGGCGCAGGTCTGCCCAACTTTATGGGCATCCCCGGCGAGTCTCTGAAGGGCGTTTACTCTGCAAATGAGTTGTTAACCCGTTCCAACCTCATGAAGGCTTATAAGGAATCCCCCGTCACTCCCATTATGAAGGGCGGAAAGGTCGCAGTCGTCGGCGGCGGCAACGTCGCTATGGACGCAGCGAGAACCGCACTCAGACTGGGTGCTGAAAAAGTTTATATCGTGTACAGACGTTCTCTTGAGGAGCTTCCCGCAAGAAAGGAAGAGGTCGAGCACGCAATGGAGGAGGGTATTGAGTTCAAGCTGCTCAATAATCCCACGGAGATCCTCGGATATGAGAATCCCGATGATAAGCGCGACCCGAAGAACGGCTTTGTCACCGGCATGAAGTGCATCCGCATGGAGCTGGGCGAGCCCGATGCCAAGGGCAGACGCCGCCCGATCCCGGTAGAGGGAAGCGAATTTGTACTGGATGTTGATACGGTGGTTATTTCCATCGGTACATCCCCGAACCCGCTGATCAAGGCTACCACGAAGGGCCTGGAGGTCAACTCTCACGGAGGCATTATTGTCACGGAGGAGACCGGCGCGACCTCAAGAGAAGGCGTGTTTGCCGGCGGTGACGCTGTTACCGGTGCTGCTACGGTCATCTCTGCGATGGGCGCAGGTAAGACTGCGGCTAAGGCGATCGATGAGTACTTATCTAAGAAGTAACTAACGGCAGCTGCCCCCCCAAAAAAGTTTTGGTCAAGCTTTTTCAAAAGCTTGCGGATTTTCAAGGCGGAGCCTTGAATCGACGCCCGCAGGC
>JAKSPR010000292.1 GCA_024404655.1 Clostridia bacterium
CAAGGTCGACGCTTATATGACCCTGTATACCTGCCTTGTGGAAGTCTGCAAAGCTGCTGCGCCCATGGTTCCGTTCATGACAGAGGCTATCTACAGAAACCTTGTCTGCTCTGTTGACAAGACCGCTCCCGAAAGTATCCATCTCTGCGATTTCCCCGCTGTGGAGGAATCCTGGATCCTGCCGGATCTCGAAAACGAAATGGAAGACGTTCTGCAGGTGGTCGTTCTCGGCCGTGCATGCCGCAACCAGGCGAACATCAAGAACCGTCAGCCTGTCGGTCAGGTCTATATCAAGAGCGACTTCACGCTGCCTGATTTCTGCTGCCAGATCATCGAAGATGAGCTGAACGTCAAGAATGTCAAGTTCACGGATACCGTCCGCGACTTCACCACCTATTCCTACAAGCCCCAGATGAAGACTGTCGGCCCCAAGTACGGCAAGCAGCTGGGGGCGATCCGTCAGATGCTCACCGAGGTCGACGGCAACGCCGCTATGGATGAGCTGGAAGCAAACGGTGTTCTGAAGCTGAACCTGCCGGACGGCACGGCAGCAGCTCTGACCAAGGACGATCTGCTCATCAGCATGGCACAGAAGCCCGGCTATGAATCCGTTCAGGACCGCGGCATTACGGTCGTGTTCGATACCAATCTGACACCCGAACTTCTGGAAGAAGGTATGGTCCGTGAGATCGTATCCAAGATCCAGACCATGAGAAAAGACAGCGGATTTGAAGTGATGGATCACATCAAGGTCGCAGTCAAGGGCAACGAAAAGGTTGCTGACATCATGAAGCGGAACGAAGAAAGCGTCAAGGCTGATACGCTGTGTGAAGAAGTCCTCTATGATGCAGCGCTTGCTCATGAGAAGGAATGGAATCTGAACGGCGAAAAGGTCACCATCAGCGTCGAAAAGATCTGATTACCTCAAAAAGCATAAAAGACCGCCGCAGGCAGAAAAATGGCCTGCGGCGGCTGTGTTTTATGGGCGTGTAATAATGGATATCACGGATATACCGGTTATCAAAGTTATTCCAGATATCCCGGATATCAAAGATATCCCGAAAAAGGGCAGAGGACCCCGGATGTTCCTGAGAATGAAAGAAAGGTTGTTGGATACACAGGCTCTGTGTATCCAACAGCCTTCTTGTAATTAGCCTTTGCGGACGGCCCGTCTTGCTGCGGCGTAGCGGGTCCTGACTTCACCTTCAAAGGGCTCATTTGCAGTTTTGACGGTATAATAACCGCTCTTTTCATTGGTTCCGGGGACGGCTTCCACCGTACAGAGAAATTTTCCGTCTTTCATGCAGCAGCAGAGAGTGCAGAGGGAACTCTGACCGCAGCGGATCCAGGTACCGATACCGATGGGATCACCGCAGACCGGACAGAGACGGCGCTGCTTCCGCGCGGTACGCAGACACTCGCCGACGGAGCGGTAGACCCCTTCCGGAAGCGTTATGCCGTTTTCCGGCGTTTCCGGGCTCTCTGTGACGATTTCTTTGGAAACCCTGCTCCCGCCCGAAAACAGGACTGAAACGCTTGCAGGAACGTTTCTGACCAGCGTACGGACGATCTGGGCGGTATCTTCAGCATCCGACAGCGAATTGTGTCGGTTTTCTTCGTTTTTCAGGCCGATCCGGGAGAGAACAGCAGCAAGGCTCGGATACGGGGAATGGATCTGCAGACCGCGGCAGAGGGTGGGCTGCAGATCGCGCATCTGGAGGGCAGGGGTACCGGGCGGGCATTTCAGCTTCTGTTCCGGACTTCCTTTGATGCGGACATTCTGGGTCAGGGCACTCTGATCGGCACAGCCCCAGGCAAAAACAGGGGTATCATCGATAAATGCCCGGAATTCCTCGAAAAAGCGCGAAAACTCCTGTGCACCGGCAAGTTCTCCCCGGTCAAGGCGCAGGGAGGTCAGAACGACCGGATGGAGATAATCCGCATTCACGGGGCGGATCAGACGATAGAGACGGTCGGTGACGGAACCGCTCTCATCGACACGGACGGCACCGGCAGAAAGGATTTCATTGAAATAGACAAAGCGTTCGCCGCCGTTGACAGGGTGTGGAGTGACGCACCATTCAAAATCGGCGATAATGCAGGTTTTCATGTTAATGGCTGCCTTTCTTCTGCAGCTCCGGGGAACGGCAGAGGATCAATTCTGCATATATGATACCATGAAATGTGTGAAAAGTCAATGGGAAAGCGTGTATGTCACGGAAGTCGTCATTCCGCTGCATATACCATGGAGATGATACAGAATGAGTCAAAGATGTTTCACGTGAAACAAGAACAGATGTTTCAAAATGTTCATAATAAGTTCATAAAAGTAATTCTAAAATATTGCAGGTTTTCAAAAACCCATCAAAGTTTTGGAAACCTGCAACAAAAGTGATGTATTCTGATCAGAACAGGGAAAGAATCGCACAGATCACCGGTGCGATAACGAGCGCAGGAAGAAAATTAGCCACCTTGAAGGAACCATGCGCTCCCTTGATGCCGAGCAGATTGAAGCCGAGCAGAAGGATCATGAGGGAACCTGCGCATGTCATTTCTGCAATGGCAGCTTCCGTGAGCAGCGGTTCCAGTGCTCCGGCTAAGAGAACCAGCGCTCCTTGAAAGACGAAAACGAAGGATGATGCTAAAATGACCCCAATACCAAGGGACACAGACATCATCATGGATGATGTGAAGTCCAGCATGGATTTGGTGAACAGCATATCATAATTCTTGGAAATACCGGCATTCAGACATCCGACGATGGTCATGGCACCGACACAGAACAGAAGACTGGCTGTAACAAATCCCTGGGCGATGGTGGAGGTGCCGTCTTTGGCGGTCTCCTTCCCTTTGGTCATTTTCTGTTCGACGAACTGCCCCAGACGGTTGATTTTCCCGTCGAGGTCAAGCAGGGTACCGATGAGGACACCGAGAACCATGGATGCAATGGTAATGAGGATATTGGGATCTCCCATAGCGCCATCAATGCCAATGGCGAGGGTACAGACGCCGAGGGCGGTCATCACAGCACCTGTGACGCGCTGGGGAATCCCTTTCCGGAACAGAAGTCCGATGAGAGAGCCGATGATGACAGCGACAGTATTTACGATAACTCCGAGCATGGTGTGGCCTTTCTTGAATGAATAAGGATAGGAAAATGCGAACCCTATCATGGAAAATCCACGATAGGGCATGATCTTGAAAAGTCAGAATTCAGTGTTGGGTCTGTTCCATCCGGGCGTTGGCGAGCATGAGTTTCAGGCGGTTTTCCTGATTGACCCGTGTTGCGCCTGCGTCATAGTCGATGGCGACGATGTTGATATCGGGATTGCCTTCTTTCAACGGACGCATCATGCCTTTGCCGCAAATGTGGTTGGGCAGACAGCCGAAGGGCTGGGTACAGACGATATTCTTTGCCCCGCTCTGGGCAAGCTCCAGCATTTCCGCAGTCAGAAGCCAGCCTTCACCCATCTTGACACCGTTGGAAATATAACCTTTTGTGAGCTTTGTGACATTCTGGAAATGGGCAGGTGCGTCAAAAATCCCTTGTTCCTTGATGATGGCGATCATATCGTCCTTCTTTTTGCAGAAGAACTTGTATACGGTCTTGTAAACTGCATAGGTAACGGGGTGCAGACCGTAAAGCTCATAGTCCATGATGGAATCGTAGACAGAATAGAGCATGAAGTCAAGAAGTCCCGGAACAACGGGCTCTGCGCCTTCGGAGATGAGGAAATCTTCCAGATGGTTATTGGCAAGGGGAGAATACTTGACAAAGATTTCTCCGACGATACCGACCTTGACGGCGGGACGCATGGTTCTGGGAATCTTTGCGAAATCAGCGAGGATCGCACGGTAGTTTTCCTTGACGTGCTTATAATTGATCCGGCCTGCA
>JAKSPR010000293.1 GCA_024404655.1 Clostridia bacterium
TTCGTGTCAGGGCGGGCTGAAATGCAAGTAAATATCAGGAATACAGATGGTATTTTTCTGTCCGTCTTTCAAACAGGGTGAGCGCTTCGGCATCCCGTTTTTTCTGCTCTGCGTCATAAAGTCCCCGACGGATGAGGTCGTTTCCGGCAAGATGGTCGATAAAGAATGTCTTCTCCCCGAGAAAACGGAAATCATCCGGGTGGAGTTCTCTTATTGTCTGTAATAAGAAGAGGCCCACGGTAAAGCCGTCATAGGCTGCGGGGTCTGTGACATGCAGCTGCACACCGCGGCAGAGCTCTCCCGCATACTTGGAAAACGTCGGGGTGAAATAGACCGGACGGATGAGCACGCCGGGAAAATGCTCCGCACGGAGCGCTTCCGCCACGACGTCATTCTTCATCCACGGTGCGCCGATCATCTCAAAGGGACGGGTAGTGCCTCTGCCCTCGGAGACATTGGTACCCTCAAAATAAACCGTTCCCTCATAGCAGACAGCGGAATCAAAAGTTGGGATATTGGGGCTCGGCTGCACCCACGGCGTACCCGTATCGGGGAACAGCATCCCGCGGGTGAGACCCATGCAGGGGGATGCATACAATTCACAGCCGATATGATATTCACCGTTGATATACCGGGCAAATTCGGCGGATGTCATCCCATAGCGGGACGGCAGTCCGCAGCCGCCAACCCCGGAATCAAACCGGCTGTCGATCATCGTCCCCCGCACCACCGAAAGCCCCAGAGGATCAGCGCGGTCAAGGACGACCAGCGGAATCTTTGCCTCCGCACAGGCACGCATGGCTTTTTCAAGCACATATATATAGGTATAGAACCGCAGACCCACATCCTGAATGTCATAAAGGACACAGTCGATGCCGTCCAGCGCCATTTTTCCGTCGTGACCGAACATGGAGATCACGGGTACTCCCGTTGCTTCGTCCACTTCGTCACCGACATAGGCACCCGCCTGTTTGTCACCCCGGACTCCGTGCTCCGGCGCATAGAGGCGGCAGAGATCATACCGCTCGTGCAGAATTTCGATATCCGATCGGAAGTCCGAGGACAAGCCCGTGGGATTGGTGATCAGGCCCAGCCGCTTTCCTTGAAGCAGCGCATCCACCGAAGAAAGATTGTCAATGCCGTGTCTGTAAGTCATCATATCGTTGTCTCCTTATCCTTTTGAAAACGTCTCATATCTGCATCTGCGCCGATACCCCGCCCGGGAATAGAGGTGATAGGCAGGTCCCGATTCCGAAACCCACTGCATCCATGTTAGCTTTTCGCCGCGCCGCTTCATCTCGCCAAGCGCATCGGCAAGCAGCACTGCCCCGATGCCGTGTCCTCTGTATGCCGGATCGACGCCGAAGGGGCCGAACCGTCCGGACGGTGCATCCGGATCGTGGCAGGCCGCGACACCAATGACCTTCTCCCCCGCCGCACAGACCCGCAGAGCACCAAGATCCCCGTTTACGATGCGGGAGCGGAACTCATAAGCCCAGCTGGCATTGCCGAAAGGGGATTCTGCATCGAGGATTGACGGGATGTGCTCCATCCGCATGGGACCGAGATAAAACCCTTGTTCCGCCAGTGCTTTCCGTTTCTGTTCCATGTTTTCCGGCTCCGCGTAAGAGGTCAGATCCAGTTCCAGCGAAATACTTTCCGATGCACGGTATCCCCGGCCGCGGAACAAGTCCTGCTCCGCTTCGTGAAATTCATCCACACCCTGTGTGAAATACGTCGGGAAATATCCTGTGGAAATCTTTGTTTTTCCGTGTTCTGCGAGATACCGCTCCCCCGCTTCCAGCAGCGCTGCGCCGATCGTGGGAACATCCGCCCTTCCGGGCACGCAGAAGATTTGAAACCAGCCCTGATCAAGCTCCATGGGTACACCCGCCCAGACGGGAACCCGACGATATAACGCATTTAAGAACCCACGGATGACCCCGTCTTCCTCTGCCACAAAAAGGCCTGCAGGATCGAAATTCTCTTCAAAAATGACTTTTTTCAAGAAGCGCTGTTCTGTGACCCCGGCAAAGGGCTGATCCTTTGCAAGCATAGCGGCAAGAACGGCGATATCGTCTCCGCGGAAACTGCGGATGTCAGCCATGATATGATCCCCTCCGTTTCTTTTTCTTAAATTCAGTATACTGCATATCGCGGAAAAAGTCAACAAAAACGGCGGAATATATGGGTTCTCGGCATTTTTTACGTCTTCTTTTTCCCCAAAACTGCTTGCAATCCTCCGCATCTTGTGGTACCATATAAAAAAGAAAATGCCGCAAAAGGAAAGGAAACACCATCATGGCAGAAACAAAAGAAATCGCTATGGCTGACAAGACCTCCGTTTTCTCCTACCGCCGGGAAGAAGGACAGAACCCCAACACCGGATTCATGAGCTTTCAGCATTTCCGTGGAGAAGCACTGTACTCCGACTGTGTGGTAAAACCGGAAAACAAGCTGACGGAGACGGAGCATTACGAATGTTATCCCATCCCCGGCTATGTCGCTCAGAACGGACGGGAGGAAGGCTATTATCCCGACACGCCCATGGTGTATATCCGTATTCTCTGGAAAGAATTTGAGCCGGAACGCGGGGTTTATCGCTATGATTTCATCGAAGATATCATAAAGAAAGCCAAGGAACACGGTCAGACCCTATATTTCCGTCTGATGGCGCACAGCACCCGTGCCTGTGACGATGTGCCGGACTGGCTGAAAACGCTGATCCCCTGCCCCGAAAGACCCGATATGATGCGCGTCAAGGATTCTCCCACGGATCCCTTATTTCTGAAACTGTTCTCCCTTGCCGTCCGGCGGTTCGGGGAACGGTTTGATGAGGATCCCACCCTGTATGCCATGGATATTTCCCTGCCCGGCGCATGGGGTGAGGGCACGAACCTGCACCTTTATCCGGCGGAAGATCTCGCAGCGCTGATGAATACCTATACCGATGTGTTCCGTCATACCCGCCTGATCGGGCAATTTTTCCGCGCCGATCT
This sequence comes from Clostridia bacterium, assembly GCA_024404655.1. GTDB lineage: Bacteria > Bacillota > Clostridia > Oscillospirales > CAG-272 > RGIG3925. The sequence continues at coordinate 3,000 of JAKSPR010000293.1, forward strand.
TGTCAGAGAGGTCTCCAAAACCGCCAAAGGCCCCGAGATCGGCATCCGCGGAGACGGTTTCGGCAGTCCGTATCACATTTATACGATCTATCCCCCGGCCATTGCCTCCCTTGACAGCTGGTGGCAGAAAGCACCCGTCTCCTTTGAATCCTACTGGTGGCTGGGCGAATGGGACCGCAAGGGGTGGGATATTGATGAGCTGATCGAGGTCTCCCTCTCCTGGCACGCAAGCTCCTTCAACGCAAAATCTCTGCCCGTCCCCATGAAATGGAAAGAGAAAATTGATATGTGGACCGCAAAAATGGGCTACCATTTTGCTCTTGACTATGTCAAATATCCCGCATGCGTGTCTGTCGGCGGGAATATGGAAATCAAGCTGGGCATTGACAACGTGGGCGTCGCACCGCTTTATGACGAGGTACCGCTGTTGATCAGACTGTCCGGCGAAAAGGAATATATTCTCAGGACAGATACCGATGTCCGCCGCTGGATGCCCGGCAAAACGGCGGAACGCATGGTACTCGCGCTCCCCACGGATATCACCCCCGGTGATTATCGGTTGGAGATCGGCATGTACGGGGAAAACTATCCCATGATATATTTTGCTTCCAACGCGGAGCGGGACGGAAAATTCTATGCAGTCGGTGAGATCACCGTCACGGCGTGATGCGGCGGTTACAGCTGATCTCAAAAAAGTTGAATCAGGTAAGGAGATCCCACGAAGCATGCAAAGGCGACCGCAAGGCCCTTGCCGGTCACACCCGGAAGCCGGGAAATCATAGAAACAGGTCGAGGGCAGAAACCCGCCCAAACTGCAGCACGGGATGTGTTTACGCCAAAGATTTACACTTTTTCTGTTGCAATCTTCCTTCATCCATGTTATACT
>JAKSPR010000294.1 GCA_024404655.1 Clostridia bacterium
GCAGGTTGGTAATGCAGCCGTGGTTGATGACGTTGCCGCCGATCTTGATGGGATTACCGGTCACCATGGCTTCCATGATGCGGGAAGCATATTCGCGGGAACGGGTGTGCTCGATCTTGCCGCCGGCAAGCAGTTCTTCTTTCTGCTTCTTCCAGCTTGCAATCTGGTTTACGCAGCGGCGGGGATATTCGTCCAGCGGGATATTGAACTTCTCAATGAGGTCCTCACGTCCGGGCTTGATGTAGAAGGGATTGTACTCTGCATTGTGCTCGGAGGACTCAGTGCAGTAATAGCCCAGCTTGTCGATGTAGTCAAAGCGGACCATATCGGTGTGCTTCTCGTTTGCATTCTTTTCAGCAGCGCGGCGCTTGATCTCTGGATACAGGTCGTTGCCGTCCTTGTCGGCAATCTTCAGAAGCCATGCCATGTGGTTGATGCCGGCGATCAGCTCGGTGCGGCCTTCCAGCTTGTCTTCCATACCGAGGCTCTTTAACAGGTGATCGGAGCAGACCTGAACAGAGTGGCAGAGACCGACGGTCTTGACGTTTGTGTATCTCTGCATGTAACCTGCCAGCATAGCCATGGGGTTGGTGTAGTTAAGGAACCATGCATTGGGGCAGACTTCTTCAATGTCTTCTGCGAAGCCGCGGAGAACGGCGATGGTACGCAGGGCACGGAAGATACCGCCGATACCGAGGGAGTCGCCGATGGTCTGACGCAGGCCGTATTTCTTCGGGATCTCAAAGTCAATGATGGTGCAGGGATCATAGCCGCCGACCTGAATAGCGTCAACGACGAAACGGGCATCGCGCAGTGCATCCTTACGCTGGGGAATACCCAGATACTTCTTGATGGTTGCACGGCCTTCGTTGATGTTCTGGTTGAGAGCGTTGATCATGATGTAGGATTCTTCGAGACGTTCCTCATCAATATCATACAGTGCGAATTCCGCATCATGGAACACGTCGGAACACATGGTGTCGCCGATGACGTACTTTGAAAAAATGGTGCTTCCCGCACCCATGAATGTGATCTTTTCCATTGAAAAAATCCTCCTTGAAAATGTGGTCAGATAAACTATACCATAAATTACGTCTTATGTCAATAGAAACCTGTCCCCCGAAAATGATTCTTCACGGAGGTTTCCATGGCAGTTTCACATATCAATATAAGAAAACAACAAAGCCCCGTCGCAGCTTTCACAAACGACAGGACTTTATTGATCAAGATTCACTCAGGCTTCTTCAATCGCACCGACAGGACAGCCGTCCATGGCTTCCGCAGCAGCGGCTTCTTCATCCTCCGGCACTTCGTCGGTGATGGCTTCCGCCACGTCATCATCGGTCATCGAAAAGACCGCCGGACAGGTCCCGGCGCAGAGACCGCATCCGATACACTGATCATTAACTTTGTACTTCATAAATCATCAACCTCTTTCTTTTTTGGCAATCGGGAATGTTCAGTCAAGAATTTTTCCGTCGATGGAGATGGTGACGACCTGCCAGGGAATAAATTTGCCGGAGGCCTGCAGAGCACGCTTCGCCGCCATTTCGATCCCGCCGCAGCAGGGGACCTCCATGCGCAGAATGGTGACGCTCTGAATGTCATTTTCAGAGATGATCGCCGTCAGCTTTTCCGTGTAGTCCACCGCGTCCAGCTTGGGGCAGCCGATGAGGGTCACTTTGCCGCGCATGAAAGACCGATGAAAGTCCGCATAGGCGTATGCCGTGCAGTCCGCCGCGATCAATAATTTCGCACCGGTAAAGTACGGCGCTTTCGTGGGAGCCAGCTTGATCTGGACCGGCCAGTTCACAAGCTCCGAGGACGAAGCAAGGGACGCATCCACGCTGACAGCGGAGGAATCCCGCTTCATCTGCCGCATGGCAGAGCCGGGGCAGGCGTGATGTCCGTGCGCTTCTGCTTTGTGCTCATGCTCGTGCTCATGGCTGCGCTCTTTCGCCGCTTTGACAGCTGCTTCGTCATAGGCTGCAGCTTCCCGCGTCTCAAAGGTGATCGCTCCGGCTGGACATCCGGGCAGACAGTCGCCGAAGCCGTCACAGAAATCCTCCCGCATCAGTTTCGCTTTGCCGTTTACTATGGCGATAGCCCCTTCATGGCAGGCCTCGGCACAAATACCGCAGCCGTCACACTTTTCCTCATCAATATGAATGATTTTTCTGATCATAACAAAAATCCTTTCCGATGACGGCTCACAGGGCATGTCATGTTCACCCTCCGTCATCATTGTAACCCTATTATACCGGAAATAATCAGAAAAGTCTGTTGCAGATGCAACAAATGAAAAGAATTTGAAAAATCTCCGTATACTTGACAAAAATCCAATGCTATATTATAATAATAGTAGAAATCGAATGCTGCACAGGGGGGAGGAACACCATGGAAGAATATCTGCCGGTTCTGAAACAGACGATTTTGTTTTCTGACGTAACAGATGATGAGATTCTTTCCATGATCCGCTGCCTTGGCGTAAAGAAAAAGACCTATCCCGCTGAGAACTATGTTTTCACAGCAGGGGAGACAATCGAAGAGCTGACAGTACTTGTGCGCGGAGCTCTCCTTGTCCAGCGCGATGACTATTGGGGCAACCGCTCGATCATCAACCGGATCCTGCCGGGAGAACTGTTCGGAGAGGCTTACGCCATCCCCGGAAACGGTCCCATGTTCCATGATGTTCTGGCGACAGAGGACAGCACGGTGCTTTTCTTTGACGTGAATAAGGTCATGACCGTCTGTTCCGGTACCTGTCCCTTCCATACCCGAGTTATCGGGAATCTTCTGCGCGCCCTGGCGTCAAAGAACCGCGACCTGACCCGGAAGATCGACCATCTTGCCAAGCGCTCGACCCGGGAAAAACTCATCGCATATCTCTCTGCGGAATCCCGGAAGCAGAACACACCGTCCTTTGATATCCCCTTTGACCGTCAGCAGCTCGCCGATTATCTCGCCGTGGACCGCAGTGCCATGTCAAGAGAACTCTGCCGTATGAAAGAGGAAGGTATGCTTCGTTTCCGCCGCTCTCATTTTGAACTGCTCGGAAAGAATCAAACCAATATCACATAAAAAAGAAAGGAAACAAGACCATGAAACTGAAATATCTCGGAACCGCAGCGGCTGAAGGCGTACCCGCTTTATTCTGCGGCTGTGAAAACTGCCGCCGTGCCCGCGAGGCAGGCGGAAAGAATATCCGCTCCCGCTCCCAGGCTTTTGTCAATGACAAGCTGCTCATCGACTACCCCTGCGATACCTTCTATCATTTTGTCAATAACGGTATTGACGTTTTGGATATTCAGTCCTGCATCATTACCCATATCCATTCCGATCATTATTACCCGAACGATATGCAGTATCCGCACCCCGGCTTCTCCTATCCGCCCAAGGACTGGAAGGGCTTCCGTGTCTACGGCAGCGAGGATATCACCCCACCGCTGGAAGGTATCACGGCAAGCAGCGGCGGAAAGCTCTGTGCGCAGGTGATCAAGCCTTATGAGCCCATCGAAATTGACGGCCTTACCGTGACCCCCATGAAGGCCGACCACGGTACCGCTCACCCATATATCTATATCATCTCCGATGGCAAATCCACCATGCTCTATGCCCATGATACCGGTATTTTCCCGGATGAGACCTGGGCATATCTTGAAAAGACGAAGCCGCAGTTCGATCTCATCTCCCTCGACTGCACCGCAGCCGCAGAAGAAGAGCTTAACTACAGCGCGCACATGTGCCTCGGACGCAACCGCCGTGTCCGTGACCGCATGAAGGAAATGGGACTGCTGAAACCCGGCTGTCATCAGGTCCTCAATCACTTCTCCCATAACGGCCCCCAGAGCAACTATGACGATTTCTGCCCCGTCGCAGC
>JAKSPR010000295.1 GCA_024404655.1 Clostridia bacterium
GTCCTGTTATATGCTTGGCGGTGTGTGGATTCTCTGTATCACCATAGGGCTTGTGCCTTCCAACATAGATTACGGAGGATTGATGCAGGAAACAGGTCTCGGCACAAGAATTGCGGATAAGGACTATCGGGTCGTATATCAAAGCCGTTCTGCATTTCCGCTGACAAAAGAGCAGCTTGCATCCGCGTCTCCTGTCAGTATTGATGGAGATACACTAGTATATCGAAGAACCATTACCGGCGGCCATGTCTACTGTCAGACAGATATATCCGAACTGAACCGGATCAACTGCGAACTTGAGGAAGCAAGAGAGCGCACCACGGAAGAGTCTGAACTCCTCCGCCGCACCAATGAGCTGAAAGAACAGCGCGCGCAGATCAGCGCAAAATCGAGAGTTTATGACGACATTGCAGTCCGTGTGCACGCACAGTCCCAGAAGATTGCTGCACTGTCAGCTGAGGCACAGCAAAGACCCGAAAAATTTGAAATGAATATGCGCCAGATCAGCATTTATGCTGCGTACATCAAGCGTGTTTCCAATATGATGCTCCTCTCGTCCGACGGCAGACTGCCGAAAAAAGAACTTACTCTAGCTATCGCAGAATCCGCACGCTATTTAAGTCTTGCCGGTGTCATTACGGAAATTTCCGGTGATTTTGACGATGCTACTGTCGACGAGGGGATGCTGATTTCCATTTACGAACAGTTCGAAATGTTGCTTGAACAGACGATGCCCGCTCTCCATGCGCTTCAGATCACGCTGAGAGCGGATACTGTCAAACTGGTCATGGAAGGCGCATCCCTGATCATACCTGAAAACATTGCCGGCACCGTGGAACTTGACGATGATACTGCCTTCGTTCAGCTTCGTATGAGTGAAGGAGGTGTCGGACGATGAGACCTTATATCGAATTTACGGGTCTTCCGCGCAGTCTGATCAGTTTCTGGGTCATTCTTTTGATCTTTGGTTGTATGTCCGCTTTTGTACTGTCAGTGCTGCAGAAACGATATTTGATTACGGCGATCAGCGTATCTTGCGGAGTTATGCTGTATTTTATGATGCAGGTTACCAGAAACATCTCACGCTGGTACATGGGTAACAACCTGCACCCGTTTGCTGCCCGGGTCGGAAATATACCGATGGCTGTCTTTGTCATTGTTCTCGCTTTTCTGACATTGGCTTTCATCATCCAGTTTTACCTGATTCTGCGCTATTCCCACGTTCATATTACCCCATCAGCCGTAAAAGAAGCATTTGATCTGAATCCTACAGGTATTTGTTATTACAGATCGGACGGACAGACAATCCTTGTCAACCACAGAATGAACGCTCTTGCATTTGCGGTCACGGGCAGAGGTCTTCTGAATGGTGCGGAATTATTTGACGCGGTCCGCGACAGACATATTGCAGAACTGCCCGATGGCAGCGTCGTCCGTTTCAGTCACAGGGAGTTTGTTTTCGGTGGTGAACTCTGCCACGAACTGATTGCAGACGATATCACAGAACTCTACAGGAAATCGGAAAACCTGAGAATAGAAAATGAAAGATTAAAAACAATGAACCATCAGATGGAGGCCTATGGTGAGCACATCGACGAAACCGTCCGTCAGAGGGAAATCCTGAATACGAAAACGAAAATCCATGATGAAATGAATCGGCTTCTTCTTTCCACGGATAAGGCGATCCGGAATGGAACTGAGGAAGAGAAACAGCAGATTCTGAAAACATGGCAGGAGAATGTTCTGCTGCTGTGTATTGAGGCTGACTCAGAGACCAGACATAATGTGATCTCCGATCTCGATGCTCTGGCCAGAATCATCGGAGTAACCGTTGTATACGAAAGACCTGTTATGACTGATGACAGGGAAACGCTTCATTTGTTTTATCTTGCTGCCGAAGAAGCAATGATCAATGCTGCAAAACACGGCGGTGCCAAGCATCTGTATGTGAATACGGAAGAAAATGAGCAGTGTCTCAAACTTTATTTCACCGATGACGGCAGAGGAACCGACGGGCTACCAGTGGAGGGCGGTGGTCTCTCTGCGCTCCGCCATCGTCTGGAAGAAGCAGGAGGCTCGATACGGATCGGAAACAACGCGAGCTTTACTCTGATTATTGAAATACCGAAAGGGGAAAACCGAAATGGCTTATAATGTCCTGATTGTGGAAGATCAGATGATGCCAAGGCAGCTACTGGAGATCTTTGTTGGGAGCAGCAAAAATTATTCACTGGTATCGTCTATATCCAATGCCGCACTTGCAATCCGCTTCTGCCAGAATGAGACGATTGATCTGATTCTCATGGATGTGATGACAGAATTCGGTGAAAACGGACTGGATGCAGCGGAAGAGATCAAGAAGCAGTTTCCACACATCAAGATCATCATTGTTACCAGCATGCCCGAAGCATCATGGCTCTCCCGCGCCCGGAATATCGGTGTGGATTCTTTCTGGTATAAAGAAATAGAAGGCGCGCCGATCCTGGAGGTCATGGACAGGACCATGGAAGGGGAGCATATCTATCCCGATGCTCCGCCGAAAATACAGTTCGGACTTGCAGACAGCAGTGCTCTGACAGACAGAGAAATCGAAATTCTGCGGGAACTCCAAAGCGGTGACAGCAACACGGAAATCGCAGAGCGTCTGAATATTTCTGCGGAAACAGTCAAATTTCATATTAAGAATCTTTTGCAGAAAACAGGATTTCATACACGTACGGAACTGGCACTGCAGGCGAGAAGTCTCGGAATCGTCATTCGATAGAAAAAAAGCAGCTGATACAATTTCAGCTGCTTTTTCATGTACAAAAACTACGAACCTACCCGAATGGGGGGTGCAGAATTTCCGAAAACAATGTATAATATTGATTGAGTAATACCTTATGTGAAGAATCAATTCCGGGAGGTTTGGATCATGAAACGAAAGAACTTCGTATGGTTTACGCTGAGCATCCTTATATGCCTGTCAGTGTTTTCGCTGACGGTATTTGCCGCCGGAACCATGAAATTCAAAGATGTCAAGACGACAGACTGGTTTTACAATAACGTTAAGAACGCTTATGAAAATGGTCTGATCAATGGCAAGAGCGATACCGAATTTGCGCCGCATGATAAGATCACTTATGCGGAAGTTGTAACGCTGGCAGCACGTATGAATCAGCGGTATAACTACGGTCAAACAACGCAGACCAGCGGCAATCCCTGGTATAAGCCGTATGTCGACTACTGCAAGGAACGTGGAATCATAAAGAAAGACTATACGTGGACTGATTATGTGACCCGTGCCGTTTTCATGGAAATTTTCGCGAATGCGCTTCCGGCAGAGATGTTTGAAGAAAACAGTTATGTACCGGATGGAGCTATTCCGGATGTTCCAATGACACATCCGCAGGCTGCAAGTATTTACAAACTTTACCGTGCCGGTATTCTGCAGGGCGTTGATTCAGAGTATCACTGTAATCCGTCGGCCAGCATTACCCGAAAGGAAGTTGCTGCGGTGCTCGAACGTATGACATACCCGCAGAGCCGTGAGGTTGTCATTATTGCCGATCGTCCTTACATTAAAACACAACCGCAGAATATTTCTGCTATGAAGGGCGATGATGTGGTATTTTCAATAGAGGCCGCAGGCGGTGTAGAACCCTATACATACCAGTGGTATTATTCCAAGGACAACGGTGATACCTGGAATGTGCATAACAGTAAAAAAGAAAAACTCATCTTCACTGTCACGGATTTTACATGGATGTATCGTTGTGATGTCAAAGATGCTGCCGGCAGATTGGTTGAATCGAATCATGTCAAAATCACTGAAATCCCCTCCGATCTTGGATGCAAATACCGCTTATCCGATGTAACAGCGGCTC
>JAKSPR010000296.1 GCA_024404655.1 Clostridia bacterium
TTCAATATGATCGACAGTACTGTTCATCTGCAGCTGACCTATCTTTCTGAACCAAAACAGGAAATGAAGACGGGCTTTGAGGGAATGATGGAAAAGAATGATAGTTTCGATCCGCTCCGTTTGGAATACACAGCGGTTGTGCAAAATCAGATCGGTGCCGGTGACTGTATCTATCGAGACTGTCTCTTGACCTATTCTGTGGAGGGAGAATCTCTGCGCAGTATAAAAGATAAGCTTTCAAGATTGTCCGAAATGCTTCTTGCAGGTTTTGAAAAACTTGACGTTGAAGCAGAACTTCTTGATGGTCAGAAACAAACGGAAGTCCTTTATAATATCCTCCATCCGAGTAGTACAGATATTCCATCATCGGCATATCGGACACAGAATATGAAGGACTTATTGGCACCGTCATCTTTTTCTTTTTCAAAAGCTCGATCTTTTGAAATGGGTGACAGAGTTGGTACAGTCAGTGCCTTGCAGATTCTGACACCGGAGTTAGATGATGAGGTTCTCCTGAGGTTTCTGAATCAGAAAATTCCCCAGACGATCACTTTTCATATTGAAGCTGTCGATCAGGCAGATGCAATCCGTCTGGTACGCAGAAAGCTGACGGATATCAATCAGTCCAAGATCGATGAACAGCAAAAAGCTGTAAAAGCCGGATATGATATGGATGTTCTGCCCACCGGTATGAAGATCACAGGCGAAAAAGTCGAACAACTCCTCGAAAGTCTTGGAAGCCGTACAGAGCGATATTTCATGGTGACGGTTCTCTTTATGCAGACTGCCATGGATGAAGCGCAGCTCAAAGAAGCCGTATCCGCAGACAATTCAGCAGCACAGGAATGCAACTGTCGTCTGATTACACTTGATTACCAACAGGAAAACGGTCTGATCTCCTGTCTGCCGATAGGGATCAACCGCATTGCAGTGTTTCATGGACTGACTACTTCCGCACTATCCATCTTCGTACCGTTTATAACAAAAGACTTTTCAACTTATCATAAGGGCAGCGCATTCTGCGGTATGAATAAACTCACCGGGAAACCGATCTTTACAAACCGTATGAACCTTAAGAACTATAACGGTATTATCCTCGGTACTCCCGGCAGCGGCAAATCTGTATCAGCAAAATTTGACGCGCTGGGTGCATTTCTGAATACCGACGACGATATCATCATCTGTGATCCCGAGAGTGAGTATGGAGCACTTGTGAAACAGCTTGGTGGACAGGTCATTCATATATCCCCCACATCCGAGGACTATATCAATCCGATGGATATTGATCTGGATGCAGATGATCCGCTCCGTATGAAAGCAGACTTTCTTCTGTCCCTGTTCAGTCTGCTTGTCGGCGGCAGAGATGGTCTGAAACCACTGGAAGTGTCCATCATTGACCGCTGTATTCCGCTTGTGTATGCAGAGTACCTTGTTTCCCCTACTCCCGAACAGATGCCGGTTCTCGGTGATCTTTATGATACCTTGCTTACACAGCCTGAACAGACTGCAAAAGAAATTGCTGCAAAACTGGAAATCTATATTCATGGTTCTATGAATGTTTTCAATCACCGCTCCAATATTAAGCTTTCCAACCGTGTGGTTTGCTTTGACTGCAAAGACCTTGGCAACCAGTTGAAAAGTGCAGGAATGCTGATGATCCAGGATACAGTTTGGAACCGTGTGATCCAGAATCGCAAACGCAGGAGAGCGACAAGATACTATGTCGATGAAATGCACCTGCTGCTTCATGATGCACAGACCGCAGCATATATGGTCTCTATCTGGAAAAGATTCCGTAAATGGGGCGGTATTCCGACAGGCATTACACAGAACGTCAAGGACTTTTTGTCTTCTCCGGAAATCAAGAATATCTTTGAAAACTCGGATTATGTCCTTATGCTGAATCAGGCAAAGGATGATCAGGAGATTCTTGCAAAACACCTTGGAATGAATACCGATCAGATGGTGTATGTAACCCGCTGTGAAGCAGGTGAGGGTCTTCTGTTTTATGGCGATACTGTCATACCGTTCCAGAACCATATTCCAACAGGGTCGAAGATCTATAAGATCATGACGACACGGTTTGCGGAGGTACAGGATAAGTCTTGAAACAGAAAAAGAAGCAGACGGATTCCCCGTATCAGACGCACGCTGCGTATGCTGTTCCACTAACTGTTACGGTACACCAATACCGTACTGCATCAGAGAATGATGCTTCTTCGCAGCAGGAAACAGTGTATATGACAGAGGCGGCAGTCTCGCAATCTTTGGATACATACCGTACAAAGCAAAAACACATCCAGCAAAAACGCAGTACACAGAAGCGTCATCAGCACCATCGCATGGGAAAACCAAGGAGAAAAACGACAACAACGAAAGCAACCAAAATGAAAAGCACCGGAAAAATGATATCTGCCAAATCGGGTTTGCTCCGTATGGCGGTCATTCTGATCGGTGCTCTTTTGTTGGTTGTTCTGCTGTTTTTTATCTGCGTTATACCGCTTCTAATGCCTTTAGCAGCCGGCGGTGGAATGGAAGAAACTGAGATAACAGAACAATATGAAGAATCGACAGAACCGATAGGAGAGATAAGCAACCGTGAGTAAGAAACTGGAAAAATACAGAGAGGAATACCAAAAGAACTGCGAGATTATTGAGAATCTGCAGGCACGCAATAATATATTGAAACCATTGATCCGCGAGGAAGAAAACAAAAGGATTATCGGTATCGTGCGCGAATGCAGGCTGACACCCGAACAGCTTGCTGCATTTCTGAATGCAGGCAATGAGCAGAAAGAAGAAATTCTGCAGGAATATGAAAAATCGGAGGTTACAGAAACGGAATGAAACGGTATTTTTTGTTGTTCCTTATATTAGCATCGGTACTCCTGACTTTTACCGTATATGCAGATGATTCACTGTCCCTGGAGGGAAATCTGACATTGGTGGACGATATTGTCACAGCTGATCAGCAGATTATTACGGTTCAGAGCCGCGGTGGGAGTTACTACTATATCATCATCGACCGTACGCAGGAGGACGGAAATGTGCACTTTCTGAATGCAGTTGATGAACGTGACCTCTTTGCAATTCTGAAAGATGAAGAACTCTTGCCTGTTTGTATCTGTGCCATGCACTGCGAAGAAACATCGTATGACGAATCCTGTCCGATCTGTGCTGTCAATTATGAATCCTGTACTGCAGGTGGACAGGCAGTACACAGGCAGGAATCAAAAGGATCAGTTAATGCTTCTGCGTTGATTTTACTGGTGCTTCTGACGATCTGCGGCGGTGCCGGTGTTTGGTATTACAAGACGAAGAAAAAAGAAACACCGAAACCCACCGTACTGCCCTATGAAAAGGATGACGAGGAATTCCCTGACCTTGATTCAATTGACACGGAACCCATGGGAGAATCCCCGCAGAAAAATGATTCTGCAACGGATAAGCCAGCAGAAAACGGTGAAAAAGACCATACACATGGACAGGAAGAAAACGAAACCATGTTTGATAACGAAGAGGAGGAAGACGGATGGCATTACGAACCCTGATTATTACTGAAAAGCCCTCGGTAGCGGTAGCCATTGCTGCTGTTCTGGGGATCAAGAAGAAAGGTAAAGAATATTTCGAAAATCAGGAGTATTTGATCTCCTGGTGCTACGGGCATCTGGCGCAGTTTGCAGATGCTTATGTTTATGAGGAAAAATTCAGAAAATGGAAACTGGAAGATCTGCCTATCATTCCCAAGGAATGGCAGTATTCCGTTGATCCAAAAAAGATCACACATCTTTCTGTTTTGAAAGAGCTGATGCAGAGAAATGACATAGGCACAGTCGTAAATGCCTGTGATGCAGGACGGGA
>JAKSPR010000297.1 GCA_024404655.1 Clostridia bacterium
TGCGAAGCAAAATCGTCGTCGTAAGACGGCGAAAGCTACAAAACCTGCGTGAAAAAATTTTTTTCACGCTAACACCTCGATTCTGTCTGACATCGACCGGCGGAAAACCGGAATCGGTGCATGGGTGAAATTTTCTTTTGATGAAAATCCTATAGTTTATCTTATATTATATCACAGATTCTCTATGAAGAAAAGACGGACTTGTGAATTTTTCAATAATTTCTGCGGATTTCGGATGCAAAAAAGACTGCTCCCCCAAAGGAAGCAGTCTTACATGGGAAACGATATTATTCGATTCTGACGCCCACTCCCGCAACGAGGGTAATCGGTTCGTCGAATTCGACTTTGAGTACGGTACAGAGTGGATCGCAGGCAGACTTGGGCAGATCAATCCATGCAATACCGGGCATTGAGAGGAATCCCTGCTGCCGCTGCATGGGGACTTCTTCACCGCTGCCGACGACAGAGATGCGTTTGATCTCCGACGCAATGCCCCGCAGCGGAATCGGACCGCCGGGAATATCGTAATAGAACAGATAAAGCGTCTTTTTGTCTTTGGACAGCGTGCTTGCGCCGGAGAAAAGATCGTGTCCGAGACCTGCACGGGTGCAGTAAATTGCTTCACCATGCTTTGTGACCCAGTCGCCGACTTCCAGAAGGAGCGCTTCGGAGCGCTCGTCAATGGTGCCGTCAGGCTTCGGACCGACGTCGAGGAGGAAGTTTCCTCCCATGCCGACGCATTCCGCAAGCATATAGACAATGGAACGCGCAGACTTGAAATTGTTGTCCTTCGGCTGATAGCCCCAGCTGTTGTTGAGGGTGACGCAGTATTCAAAATCACCCTCCGGTCTTGTAATGGGCATCGCCTGCTCCGGCGTCTTGTAGTCGCCCTCTCCGTGCATGCGGTTGTTCATGATGACCGCAGGATTGAAGGAACGCAGATATTCTTTCGTTTCTTCAAACCGCCACTGCTCCGAGGTACGCTCCCAGTCGCCGTCAAACCAGAGAAGATCAATTTTGCCGAAGCGGCTCATCAGCTCTCCGAGCTGCGCACGGTAGAAGGTCATGAACTTTTCCCAGCGGACAAGATCATCTGGTTCTCCTGCAGGGGGAGCGGTCCAGATCTTATCTGCCCACCATTCATCACTGTGGGGATGAATCGAGGGATAATCCGGATGATGCCAGTCAAGATGAGAGAAATACAGACCGACCTTCATTCCCGCTTCCCGCATGGCATCGCAGTAAGGACCGATAAGATCCCGTCCGGCAGGAGAGGAATCCTTTGCATTCCAGTCGCTGACCGCCGTATCCCACAGAGCAAAGCCGTCATGATGCTTGGTGGTGAGAACGGTGTATTTTGCACCGATTTTCTTAAATAATTCCGCCCAGCGCTTCGGGTCGTAGTGTTCCGCCGTGAATCCCTTTGCCTGCGCCATATAGTCATCAAAGGAGATATCGCCTTTGTAAAACGACCATGATTCGTCGATGCCGTTCACGGCATAGATGCCCCAGTGCATGAAGATGCCGAATTTGGCATCCCGGAACCAACTCATTTTTTCATTCTGATCCATTTGTTATTGATCCTTTCTTTTATGTGCAGATTGATTTTCAAACTAACCGAACAAAAAGAAAGGGAAACGGCTTTTGCCGTTTCCCAGCTTTATTCAGCGGTAGATAAATTCTGTGTCAGTCTTCGCTGACGGCAAATGCTGCTTTTGCGGGAGCAATGTAATCCACATACATAGGAGCCATGTCCTGAGCTCCTTCATGGATGACGATACGGTAGATGAAGCGCTTGGAATCCCCTTTGGCAACGACTTCGTCACCGCCCAGATAGAAGCGGTTCGGCGCAAACAGACCGTAGTTGCGGGAGTGCCAGTAGGTGGGATAACCTTCGTTTCTCGGGTTATCAAAGATAGCGACGCCGGCAGTGTGACCACCTTCGGTCATGCCGGTATAATCGTTCCAGCATGCTTTCTTCATCCAGATCTCATCTTCACCGTCTGCGCCCCAGGAGTTCGTGAGAGAACCGGTGCGGTCAGCACGCAGCGTTTCATCCATACGGACAGCAATGGGACCGGCTTCCTTGGTGGTGCCCAGTGTGATATCGCCGTAAGCAGCGGTCAGAGTCAGATCAACGTCGATGACCGTGATACCGTCCTCAGGTTTTGTGAAAGTGACAATAGTCTTGTCTTCGCAGAGCGCCGTGTCGTTTTCGTCCATCCAGACGTTCTTGGCAGTAAAGCCGCAGAAGACGCTGCCGGAGACGACTTTTTCAATCTCCGCAGTTTTGATGAAGCCGTGATGCTCAAACTCATTCCACGTGTCAATGCCTTCGGTAACACCGTTCAGCGCAACGGAACCGTGAGAGAACCAGATGGAGCGGTGGTGCGGATGTTCTTTCGCTGTGAAGTCGTAACGGGTGATGTTCTCGCCGTATTTGTTTGTGATCGGTCCGATGTGGGGTTTTGCGAAGCCGATGGCGTACTGATATGCAGTGATGAATGCACCGTTTTCGGTAAATTCGATTTTGCCCGCATCTGCCTTCTGGATAGCCTGCATCTTCGGCGCTGCGCATGCACAGGTATTGCAGAGAGTCAGAACAGCTTTTTCACCGGCAGTCAGCTCATCAAGGACAAAAGCCACGGCACAATCGCCGTCAGCATCCGTTGTCAACTGAGCAGGGAGGCACTTGCCGCCCGCATAGCAGAGAGCAAGAGGCTTTTCGCTGTCAATGACAGCTTTGACATCATCCGGAAGCTTGACCGTCATGGGGGCATTCTTTCTTGTATGTTTGCCTGCTTCAATGGTCAGAGTAATGGTTTTCAAAGAGGAAGACTCCTTTCAAAGATTCTTGATTTTGCTATTATCATACCATAAAACAGTCATCCTGACAATAGGAAAACGGAAATTTCCGCAATTTCTCCGAAAATAGTTCCGCCGCTTTCCGCAATTTTCTTCTTCCTGGGGACTTGATTTTTTCACCGGATGTGATATAATTCTTATCAAAGAAAAAAGAAAGGCGGAATCACCGATCATGACACGTTTCCCGAAAAACGCCCGCGTCTGTTTCCTTGGCGACAGTATCACGCACGGCAACAATTTTGTAAAAAGAATCACTGCATATTATAAGAAGAACTATCCCGAGGACGGGGTAAAGTTCTGGAACTGCGGTGTTTCCGGCGGCAGTACCACCTCCGCACAGCTCTATATGGAGGAGGATCTTCTCCCACATCATCCCACCCACGTTGCCATCATGCTGGGCGTCAATGATTCCGGACGCGATCTGCTTGCAAAAGAGCGCACAGAGGAACGCGATGCGATGCTGAAGGGGGCGTATGACGCATACAACAAGAAGATGGAAGCGATCGTCGACGGCCTCCTCTCCCGCGGCATCAAGGTCATCCTCTGCACCCCGGCCCCTTATGCGGAATTCCAGAAGTCGGATATTCCGTCCCTGCCCGGCGCACATACCCTGATCACCCGCTATGCCGAGGCTGTCCGCAGACTGGCGAAATCCCGCGGTCTCGACGTGGTGGATTATCATGCCCGCCTGTCTGAACTCTATCTCGATGAAGAACTCTACGGCGCAGACCACGTCCATCCCACCGATATGGGTCACTCCCGTATGGCGGAATGTTTCCTCTGGGCACAGGGCGAAGATCCCATTCCCTATGAACCCATTGAAGAGATCACAAAGACCGCAGGCCTCACCGAATGGGCAGACCTTGTATCGAAGCAGCGCAATATTTTCGCAGGTGAGTGGATGATCGTCTGCAATTATACCGCATCCTATGAAGAAAAAATGAAGATCGTGACGGATTACGTCAATGAAAAGCGCTGGGGC
>JAKSPR010000298.1 GCA_024404655.1 Clostridia bacterium
CCTCACGGGCCGACGGTTCTTGCGGACGGAACACTTCTGTATCTCGGCAAGGAATTCCTGTCGCCGGGTGGATGCGAAGAAAAAGCAGTCATAGCCGCCTATGTATCGAAAGATCACGGCTATACATGGGAGCGGAGAGGGCTCTGCAAGAAACCGGATGCGCTTTCCTGGGACCATTTCCATGAACCGCATGTGATCGAGCTTGCCGACGGCTCTCTGCTTGGCATGATCCGCGGTCAGGGGGAGGGCGTTCCCCATGGGTTCAGCATCTATATGACAAGATCGACGGACGGCGGTGCCCATTGGAGTCTCTGGCGCTGCCTTGGCATCTCCGGCTCCCCGCCTCACCTGCTGCGTCATTCCTCCGGTGCTATTATCTGCACATTCGGACGCAGGGAGGTTCCCTTCGGTGAATTTGCCATCGTCAGTCATGACAACGGCGAAACATGGGAGGAGGAATACTGTATTGACGGACGTGCAAAGGACGGCGATCTCGGTTATCCCGCATCTGCGGAACTGCCCGACGGCAGCATTGTCACCGTCTATTATCAGAAATACTATGACGCAGAGGCAGACAGATATGACAGCAAACCGTCGATTCTCTGTACCCGCTGGAAACTGAATTCCTGACATTTTCAAAAAGGAGATAATGAATGATGACGGAAACGAAAAAATGGTTTTCCGACTGTTATCGCCGGAATCTGGTTGATATGCACATTGAGGACTGGGATCCTATATTCCTTTCCGAATTCGTGCCGGAGGACTACTATCGGAATCTGAAAAAAGCGCATATTCAGGCGCCGATGCTGTATTTACAGTCTCATGTCGGACACTGTTATTTCCCGACGAAGGTGGGACACATGCACCGCTGCCTCGACGGCCGGGAGGATCTGATCAAGCGGCTGGTTTCCCTCTGTCGCAAGGGCGGCATGCATCCGGTAGGATACTACAGTCTGATCTACAATACGGTGGAAGAAGAAAAGCATCCGGAGTGGCGGCTTTATGACCGTCCGGACGGCTCAACACCCCACAGCCGCGGAGAGGGACGGTACGGTTTCTGCTGTCCCAACAATCCAGACTACCGCGCTTTTCTGAAAGCGCAGATCGCCGAAATGGCGGAATTCTTCCGGGATGAAAACGGAGAACTCATGCTCGACGGCATGTTCTATGATATGACATTCTGGCCGAATATCTGTCATTGTGAGCACTGCCGTTCCCGCTGGGCAGAGGAGACCGGACGTGATCCCGGAGAAATGCCCGTTAATGTGGATTGGGGAAATCCTGATTTTGTGTCCTTCGTTCATATCCGGGAACGCTGGATGGGCGATTTTGCGGCCTTCGTTACAAACGAGACCAAACGGGTGATGCCGGGTGTTTCGGTGGAGCACAACTATGCCCATGCGGTCGCGTCAGATTCCTCTCTCATCGGTTCCTCAGAGCTGGTCAATGATGCCTGCGATTATACCGGCGGCGATCTCTATGGAACACTTTACAATCATTCCTTTACTGCAAAGTATTACTACGGTGTCACACAGAATCAGCCATTTGAGTATATGACCTGCCGCTGTGATCCCAGTCTCCGTGTCCATACGGTTTCCAAATCCGATGAGCATCTTGCCGTTGAGATCATGCTGACGGCAGCCCATCACGGTGCATCCTTTGTCATTGATGCTATTGACCCTGTGGGAACGCTGAATCCCGTTGTCTATGAACGCCTCGGTCGTGTCTTTGAACGCCAGATGCCCTATGAACCCTATTTTCGCGGTGATATGATCGCCGATGCGGGTGTATATTATCCCACCACGGGACGATACAATACCCAGGGGCAGGGTTTCACCGCAAAGACATGTGCGGTCAATCTGACAACGATCCTCATCGAGGAGCATATCCCCACCGCAGTCGTTTCCCACCGCACGGAAGACCTCTCCCGTTATCCCATAATCTGTGCGCCGCAGATCACAGGTCTGCCGGACGGCAGAGCGGATGCGCTGATCGACTATGTAAAAAACGGCGGAACGCTGTATTTTTCGGGAGCAGAGGAGCCGGAGCTGCTGAAGGCGTTCTTTGGTGCTGAACTCCTGCGCTATACCGAAGAAAACGCTGTTTATCTTGCACCGGAGGAAGCGGTTCAGGGATGCTTCGGGGAATTCACAAAGAAATATCCGCTGCCCACGGAATACCGTCTGCCGGTGATCAGGCTGCCGGAACAGTCCGGAGCAGCTATCCTTGCGACCATGGTTCTCCCCTATACCAAGCCGTCCGAAGCGCGGTTTGCGTCCATCCATTCCAATCCGCCCGGCCTTAAGACGGAGATTCCTGCGCTGATCGAAGCAGGATACGGCGCAGGACGGGTTGGCTGGCGTGCAGCACCGGTGGAACTGGCGAATTATTCCTACGCGGCAAAGCAGGTCTTTGTGAAGCTCTTTGAACGGCTTCTGCCCAGGAAAGAGCAGATGATCTGTGCCGATGCACCGAAACAGGTCGAGATCGTTTCCTTTGCGGGAAATGATGAAATCCTCATCAGTGCCGTCGATCTGCTCTGTACGGAAGAACTCCTGCCCATCCGGGATTTTTCCGTTTCCGTGAAAGCAGACGGCGCACCGGTATCTGTTACACGACTGGCGTCTTCGGAAAAACCGGAGGAAGTGCTGCCCTTTACCTATGAAAACGGAAAGATTAACTTCTCCGTCCACGGACTTGTGATGTTTGATATGTTCCGAATCGGATTCTGATAGAAAGATAGACAAAATGGGCTTGTTTCCGGAATGGAAACAAGCCCATTAATTCTGTACTCTGGAAAATTAACCTTCGATCTCTGCGAAAGATTCGTTGATCTTGGTGATATTCTTTTCAGCCTTTGCGAGGTTCTTTTCATACATGGAGGTAAAGTCCTTGCTGTACTTTCTCCACAGGTCCATGATTCTCTCGTTGTAGCCGCCGATCTGGTAGAACCAGCCGAGGTCATACACACGGGTTGCAAGAATGATATCCAGCATGTCAGCGGATTCGTCATCACGGACGTACTTGCCGACGAGGGTCTTTTCATAGTATGCAGGAGTGACCTTGTTGTAGGATTCAGCTGCCATGCTTTCGAGGACAGCACCGGTACGTTCGACATCTTCCTGTGCAGTCGGGATGCAGAGGAAGACAGAGTGCCAGGAACCGATGGTGTTGTAGTATTCAGACTGCTGTTCATCCAGCTTCGGGAAGGGAAGAATACCGAAGTCGGTGTTCATGTCACGCAGATAGGTGACCAGGTCCATCAGCTGTAAGAAGAACAGGGACTGGTTGTTTGCAAACATGTTGATCGGATCGGTGATATCATAGCTGGTACGCTGATAAGCGTAGCTGACGGTCTTGTCGTAGAAGGTATCGGTGAACTTCTCAAACATGGAAATGGTACGCTCGTTGAGCAGGGAAAGCTCGATCTCGCCCTTGGAGTTTGCGGTTGCACACTTGGTGCCGCAGGCGTTGATGATTGCCATCATGGTATCATCCCAGATGGTTGCACCGTAACGGTCAAAGGTGTCGTACTTGCCGTCACCGTTTAAGTCTGCGGAGACATCCTGACACATTGCAGCCATCTTATCAATGGTCCACTTGCCACTCTTGACCAGCTCATAGGGACTGTCAAGGTCGAACTGGCTGACGAGTGCCTTGTTGAAGAGGATTGCGCAGGTTGCGTCATTGTCGGCAGTGCTGATATCACCGGTGGTATAGAACAGCTTGTCTGCAACAGTCAGGTCGGTGTTGCACTTCTGATCCCACCAACGCTGGGTAACGTCGATATAGGGGGTGGTGTAGAAGTCATTCAGATAACCGGTGTATGCAAGAGTAGCACAGTCA
>JAKSPR010000299.1 GCA_024404655.1 Clostridia bacterium
ATTGATTTTAAGATTTCGGGCGGCAGGCGGAGCAGATACCGTAAAGGATGGTCTGGGAATAGTGCACGGAAAATCCGTGATCCGCCAGAAGATGTTCGCCCAGCTCTGCCAGATGATCGCAGTCCACATGGAACAAAGTCCCGCAGATAAGACATTTCAGGTGAAAATGGGAGGAACAGGCCGAATGATTTTCTCCGGTATACTGATAGCAGGCACTGTCCCCGGTGCCGACGGTGAATTTCCGGATCATCCCGGTCTCCACCAGCTTATCAAGGGTGCGGTAGACCGTGGTCTTGCCGACGATGACCCCGTCCTGCTTCAGGTGATCAAGCAGCGACTCTGCTGTGAAATGCGTATCGGGATGCTTGACAAAACAGGAGAGCACGGCTGCCCGCTGACGGGTGTGATAGCCGCTTGTTTCCTTTTCCGGCATGAATATCACCAGACCTTTCGTTTCTTTTGGATGATTCCTGTAACCGTTCTTTTACTGCATAGGCTCAACAGAGAGCACCGTGCACTGGGTTTCCAGACGCAGGCTGTCGATGGCGAAGGTGGAGCCGCTGCCGATGAAGGTCGTTCCGCCCATCATGAAGCCGTTTTCCGTATTGATGCCCTTGACCCGGAAGGTGACGACCGCATCCACACGATCTTCATAGGTCGTATAGGAGATAGAGCCGTCGGGATTGGCAAAACGGGCCTTTGCGGGAGATTTGGAAACCGATATGACCTCTCCGAATTCCTTTTCGGTGAAGGGATTATAGAAAGTATCCCCGACGTTCAGATTTTCTGCGGTCGTGTTAAGCAGACGTTCAATGAGGACAGTGACCTCCGCATAGTCACCCGAGTGGGTCAGGTTGGAATGCAGGTTATAGCGGATACCAAGTCCGATGACGCAGGCAAGGACAGCAATCACAAGGACGAAGTCCACAATGTTGAAGCGGTGTTTTTTCTGTGTTTCAGATGCCATTTTGATATACTCTCCTCTCTGTTATTCTGCTTTACCGTCGGTATCTTTTGCGTCAACGACGGTGAGATCGGTAACATAACCGTAGCCGATGAAGGTCGGTGTGCGGAAATAGACGATGGAACCGACAGCGATCTTCATGCCGACAACGTTGTATTCTCTGTCGGTGACAGTCGCCTCGGATTCGATGGTGACATAGATCGACTGCAGATCCTCGTAGGAGCCTTTCACAAGCGTGTGTTCTTCCTCGTTATACTGATCGTAGTCGGATTGAATGATGCGGTGATCTGCGACGGTGCCGAGATGATTGTGCTTGACGGTGTCGGTGACTTCCTGCCCTTCGCGGACGTCGATTGCAATCTTCTCGTCCATATCCTTGACAAGAACGGTGTAGCGGATGGTGACGGTCTCGTCCTTTGAATCCGAGCGCCAGAAGAAGAACGCGGCAGCCGCGAACACGATCAGAGCGGCTAAAAGAATCAGAAGAAAGTCAAAGAAATTGAACTTTCCGGATGTTTTCTTGGTTTGTTCATTCATGATGATTTCGGTTCCTTTCTTAATTTTGACGGAGACTTGCTTCGGGAGATCTGTTTTCTTCAAGGGCGGTGCGTCCGACGGCGACGGTCAGACCGATCATCAGCCAGAAAACGAGGAGGACCCGGTAGTCGTACCAGATATAATCCGTCATACCCTGCGCAAGCACGGCGAGCGTACCACAGAACAGCGCAGCCATGAGAATCCGTCTCTTTTCGGGAAGCGGGCGGACGGAGAGGGTAAAGAACTGTTTTGCATAGACGACGAGGAAAATGAAAAACAGAATCAGACCGAAAATACCGGTCTCCACCAGAATCTGCAGAAACAGATTGTGGCTGTGGGGGGCAGTTTCGATACCGGCCAGCGTATAGCGCGGATAAATCTTCTGAAAGACCCCGACACCGACGCCGATTCCGGCAAGAAAATGATCTTTTAAGAGCCCCGCTACGCCCTCCCAGATATGCACACGATCGGACGTGGAGGAATCTGCCAGATTACCGATGGAAAGGAATCGGTTCATAATGGATGCCGGCAGAACAAAGGGTGCGAAGGGAACGGCGAGCATGCCGAACAGCATGACAACCATGGTCTTTTTGCTGTAGATGAGCAGGAACAGCAGCATGGCGATCATGAAGCCGAGCCATGCACCGCGGGACCAGGTGAAGATGAGGCAGGCACCGGAAATGCCGCAGAGGAACAGATAGAGAAGCCGCTCCGAGGCGCGCTTGGAACAGAAGAACCCGGCAACGGCGGCAGGAATGCACATGATCAGATATTCCGCCAGCACGTTGGGATTTTCAAAGGTGGAGACGACACGGCCTGTGATCTCGGAGAACATGTCCGTATCCTGCCAGGTCGTGGCAGCGCCGCCGAAGAAATTCTGATAGATACCGTAAAGGGAAACAAGGGTCGAGGACGAAACCACGGCAAAGGCCGCGCGCTCCACCCATTCGGAGGTGCGGATGAGATTGACGATCAGGAAATATCCGCACATGAAGCAGAGGAACACCATGACGGGGAACAGGGAATCCGCAGGACTTGCGGAGAACACGCCAGCCACCAGCATGACGATCATGAACAAAAGCACACAGAGATCAAGCCAGCCGAAATGGATCGTGCGCTTGCCGCGGAAATACTTGAGGAAGAAACAGAGGAGGAGATACATCATCAGCCCGATCAGCGCTTTGGTGGGTAAGAAGGGCAGCGCAAACAGGGCGAGGATCACACCGGCTTCGGGAATCTTATAGATGAGCAGAAGTACGACCAGCCCCGCCATTCCCAGGGGAATCAGATAGGCCGGGAGGAACGCGGTGAACAGTCCCAGCACGCTGCCGACAACAGAGGCTGCCGCCGCATGGCCGTGGATATGGCCCAGAGAGCGGAAGTATTCCTCTTTTGCACCTGCACAGCGGAACAGGAAGAAATGGACGATTTTGCTCTGACACAAAGCTTCCGCCAGAAAATGGTGGGAGCTGACAAGGCAGATGCCGATGAGCAGAGCGGCAGCGGGAACGACGATATCCCCGATCAGCGCAGCGGAGACCGCATCCGACGCCTGCAGAAAGAACTTTGCCACAATGACCATACAGGAAAAGAACGAGAAGGTCAGACAGACCAGTCCGTAGGTGGCGAGGGAAAGGGACGCCAGTCTTGTGAGATACCGGCGGATGATATTCAGAATCATGCTGTGGTCGAACTGGGCGGCGATCCGGAACCGCAGAGGACGAAGCACACGGTCAGTGATATTCAGCCGGGCGCTGAGCCTGCCGGGAAAGCTCTCCTTCATCGCCGCTTCTTCTTTTTCGTAGTTCAAAAAGAACTGTCCGACAGCGCTTTCGCGGATGCTCTTATAGAGGAAGACGGCGAAGCGGTAAAAGAGCGGCAGGATCAGGCTTTGCGAGACGAGCGCGGAGACCGAGGGAAAACGGCGTTTTCCCCCGGAGTTGTTCTTTGACAAAACAGATCAACTCCTTTTTCAGGTTTGGAAACGGACGCGGAGCAGCTTCAGTCCGCCGAGATAGACGATCATACCGGGGACAAAAACGGCTGCGCAGGTGAAAATGTTGCGGATGAAACCGGCATCACCGGCGCTGTTGTGAAGAACAAACGCCATGGCTGCCATCGCGGCTGCGGAGAGCAGGGTCAGGAAAATGAGCTTGCAGACGGAGGACACAAAGGCACGGGAGAGCACCGTCGGAATATTGCGTACCATGGCGATCAGAAGGATCAGGGCGCATACCGTCTGCCCGAGGGTGTTTGCAAGGGTTACGGCGCCGACATGGAAGGTGTCTCCTGCCAGGGGAACGAGGATCAGTGCGGAGATGATATT
>JAKSPR010000003.1 GCA_024404655.1 Clostridia bacterium
ACAAGAGAGAAGTATTCGGGATGCGCATCAAAATACTGTGCCGGGGGAATCAGGGCAAAAAACGAATGACACCAGAAACCCCAGCCGCGGTGATGCTCCCGGACCCGTCCGTCCGGCCCGACGGAGCAGGCCTGACCGTTCAGTCTCATCTTGCGGGCAAACGTGGTATCCCACAGGTCTCTGTAGTAGATTTCACGGTATTCCATGGCGGGCTTCTGTAAATCAAAAAGATTATCGGGAATCTCCACAGTTTCCTTCTCCGGGATATATTCGTCCTTCGATGTCATGAAGACGATACCCGCATAGCTTTCAAGGATATCATACAGAGCATAAAAAACAGATTCTTCCGCTGCACCCAGAAGGAACAGATTATCGCCGCGCTGGGCGATCAGATACCCCTCCCGTCCAAGATTCTCTGTTTCCGGCAGCGCATCCGCGATGGATGCAAACGGCGGAGTATCGAGGACGATCAAAGCATCATCGACTCCGGGCATATCGGCGGACGTCAGAAGCTCCGGCTTTTTTCCCGTCAGACGTTCCATATATGCGGCAAGCTCACAGCCTGCGGCCTCATTTTCGGATTTTGGGGTATAGATTTTACAGGCGGGGACATGGTTTTTGATGAGATACATGGCAGGTTTTCCTTTCTGTGTGAAAATCTCTGTTATTATCATACCACAGTCGTGTGCATTTGTAAAGAGCACGATCCAAAACTGCCGGATTTTTCCTCCCTTGACAAAGTGTCCCTGCAGGGGTATAATGTAAGTATACTTTGTTATGCGGAGGATACGATCATGGGACTTGAAAAAAACTGCGGATTTGATCTGCATTCCCGCTGTCAGAGGGGACCGGGAAACCGGATCACCGATGTTCCGGGAGTACTCGTAGGACACACAACGAAGCATTCTGGAGACGTTCATACCGGTGTTACGGCGATCCTGCCCCGTCCCTCCGACTGGTTTCATCAGAAAGTGACAGCAGGCGCAACCGTCATCAACGGGTTCGGCAAAACAGCCGGACTTGTGCAGGTGGAGGAACTCGGTACCATTGAGGCACCGATCCTCATGACAAATACCCTGAGCGTCGGCGCAGCCCTCGACAGCGCAGTACGGTATATGCTTGAGAAAAACGGAGATATCGGTCTGACCACAGGTACGGTCAACTGCATCGTGACCGAATGCAACGACGGAACGCTCAACGATATCCGCGGGCAGCACATCACGGATGATGACGTCCGCGCTGCCATAGAAACTGCCGGAGCGGATTTTGCGGAAGGAGCTGTTGGCAGCGGTTCCGGCATGCTGTGCATGGGATTCAAGGGCGGCATCGGTTCCGCATCCCGTGTGATCGAAATCGGTGGGAAAACCTATACCGTCGGCGGTATCGTCATGACAAATTTCGGCGGTCCGGGTTCGTTTGTCATCGGCGGACGGCATGTGGGGGAAGAAATTCTCCGCGGGCCGAGAAAGCCGGTTGAAGACCGCGGTTCCATCATACTTGTGACGGCAACGGATGTTCCGCTCACCGCGCGGCAATGCAAACGGGTCTCCATGCGGGCAACGGCGGCGCTCGGCCGTGTCGGTTCCTCCATGGGCAACGGCAGCGGAGATGTCTCCATTGCATTCTCCACCGCTAATGTGATTCCCCACTATCCCGAAAGTCCCATCGCCTCCTATCCCGTTCTCAGCGACAATTATATCGACATCGTTTTCACGGCAGCCATCGAAGCACTGGAGGAATCCATCATCAGTGCGCTGTGGCATGCAGAAACCACCGTCGGGCGAGGCGGACGCACCGCACGGGGGTTCCGTGAGGCGTGGGAAACCTATTGCCGCTCCATGGTTTGACAAAACCGTCTCCGCGTGCTATAATAAACATGAAAAATCATTGGGAGGGATTGCCGCATGGAACCGTGCTTTCATAAAATCCGCACACCGAAAACCATTCTGGATCGCTGTCTGAATCCTGCACCCTCCCTGTCTGCTCTGCTTGATCCCGCTCCCATCACTGCATTTGTGGGCAGCGGCGGAAAGACAAGCACCATGCTCGCGCTGGCTTCTGAGCTGTGCGCCCTTGGCGCGTCTGTGATCGTCACAACGACCACCCATATTTTCCCCGTTGCGGAGCCCTATCCCCGGGGACTGCAGGTCTGCGGTCTTGCAGAAAAATCGGGGAAACTGGGTCCCCCTGCGGAAGCACTCTCAACCCTTGCCGCACAGTGTGACTTTCTTTTCTATGAGGCTGACGGCAGCCGCGGCCTGCCGATCAAAGCTCCCGCGGAGCATGAGCCGGCACTCCTGCCCCCATCCATCTCCGGCCTCCCGGAACTGGTGATTGCCGCTTTGGGACTGAGTGCAGTCGGTCATCCTCTGGGACTTGTCAGCCACAGACCGGAGCTTGTTTCGACACTGCTAAAAAAAGATCCCGACGCTCTCGTCACACCGGAGGACTGTGCCCGTCTTCTGTCATCCGACAGCGGACAGCGAAAGGGTCTTGACGGCCGCCGTTATGCGGTGGTTCTCAATCAGGCTGACAATGACGCCGCCTGTGCTGCCGCAAAGGAAATCATTTCCTTTCTGCCCGAAGATATCCCCCTCGCAGTCACGGCTTATGATCAGGACAGAATCAGATCAATCAAAAAGGATATGCTATGAAAATACTCATCAAAGGCGCCGGAGACCTTGCGACCGGTACCGCATGCCGTCTGCACAAATGCGGCATGCAGATCATTATGACCGATCTCCCCATTCCCACCGCAGTCCGGCGGACGGTCTCTTTTTCCCGCGCAGTCTATGAAGGAACCGCTCTGGTAGAGGGCAGTACCGCTGTGTGCTGCGCTTCTCTATCCGATGCGGAAGCTGTTCTTGACCGGGGAGACATTGCTGTGATCCCGGATCCGGAGGCCTCTTTTCTTGCGTCATGGAAGCCCGATGCAGTCGTTGACGCCATTCTTGCCAAACACAATACCGGGACACGGATCGCCGATGCTCCCATCGTGATCGCCCTCGGTCCCGGATTCTGTGCAGGCGTTGATTGTCACGCTGTCATTGAGACCAAGCGCGGACACGATCTCGGACGCTGTATCTATGAGGGCACAGCGATCCCGAACACCGGTATCCCCGGAGATATTGGCGGTTATACTGTGGAACGGCTGCTGCGCGCTCCTTGTGCAGGTGTCTTTTCGCCTGTTGTCTCCATCGGTACCATCGTGAAAAAAGACGATATCTGCGCGTATGTGGACGGTGTCCCCATGGTCAGCCGGATCGACGGTGTGGTGCGTGGGCTTCTGCAGCCCGGCGTCACTGTCTTTGAAGGCATGAAAGCCGGCGATGTTGACCCGCGGTGTGAGGTCCGCCACTGCTATACCGTATCCGACAAGGCGCGCAGCATCGGCGGAGGCGTCCTTGAAGCGCTCTTGACACTGCAAAGACAGAAAGGAATATCTGCACTATGAGTTCTGACGAAAAACTCTTCTGTACCGGCGGCGGCTGTACCGCAAAACTTGGCGCGGGAGTTCTCTCCCGCGTACTCTCCCGTCTGCCCAAAGGACCGATGGATGAGAATCTTCTGGTCGGCTATGACAGCCGGGACGATGCGGCAGTTTACAGGATATCCGAAGATACTGCCATTGTCCAGACACTGGATTTTTTCCCGCCGATGGTGGATGACCCGTATATTTTCGGTCAGATCGCGGCAGCCAACGCGCTCAGCGACATTTACGCCATGGGCGGAACGGTAAAAACCGCTTTGAACATCGTCTGCTTCCCGGAAACCATGGATCTGAACATTCTCGGTGCGATCATGCAGGGCGGAGCAGAAAAGGTTATCGAGGCCGGAGGCATTTTAGCCGGGGGGCACTCCATCGCTGACCAAAGCGTCAAATACGGTCTGTCTGTGACAGGCATCGTGCATCCTGACCGCATCCGGCAGAACAATACCGGAAAACCGGGTGACCACCTGATTCTGACCAAACGGCTCGGTGTGGGCATTCTCTGCACTGCCAACCGTGTCGGTGAAGCCTCCGAAGAAGCCATGGCAGAAGCCATCGCATCCATGACAACCCTCAACAAACAGGCATCGGAAATCGCCTCTGCCTATCCGGTACATGCCTGCACGGATGTCACCGGATTCGGTCTGATCGGTCATCTGCGGGAAATGCTGGACGGACGACTGTCTGCCGCGCTCTATGCGGAAGATATCCCGGTCTTTCCGGAAGCGCTCCGCCATGCGGATGAATTTCTTCTGACCGCAGCGGGTCAGCGCAACCGCAACAATGCCGAGGGCTTTGTCCGGTTTGAAAATGTACCCTTTGCCATGGAAGAGATCGTATTTGATCCGCAGACCTCCGGAGGGCTCCTCTTTGCCGTGCCGGGTGATGCGGTATACGGGTTCTTATCCGCACTGCAGTCTTCCGGGCTGCCTGCGAAAGATATCGGAGTTATCACAGAAAAACAAGACATTGACATACTCGTGAAAGGAAACAAATGATGAAACTGACAGTAGATGCTATGGGCGACGCCTGCCCGATTCCGGTCGTCAAAACCAAGAACGCCATTAAGGAGCTGGGCGGTTCCGGCGTTGTCGTCACCTCCGTTGACAATGAGATCGCCGTACAAAATCTGACCAAAATGGCAAATCAGAAAGGATACACCGTATCTTCCCAGAAGTTGGGTGATCGTCATTTTGAGGTCACGATGGTAATCGGAGACGCCGCACCGGATACCGCTGCATCCGACACGACAAAAGAACCCGTTGTCTGCACGCCCGACAGACGGAGTAAAACCGTCGTCGTGATTTCCTCAGACAAAATGGGGAACGGCGATGACACGCTTGGTGCCGCACTGATGAAAGCCTTTATCTTCGCTCTTTCCCAGCAGGATACTCTGCCGGATACCATTCTGTTCTATAACGGCGGCGCCCGCCTGACCTGTGAGAATGCGCCCACTCTGGAAGATTTACAGAGCCTGGAAGCCCAGGGCGTGGAGATCCTCACCTGCGGCACCTGTCTGAACCACTACGGACTGACCGATCAGCTGAAAGTCGGCGGCATTACGAATATGTATGCCATCGTCGAGAAACAGACCGAAGCTGACAAGATCATCCGTCCATGATTTATTTTGACAATGCCGCCACGACCCTCCGGAAACCGCCGGAGGTCGGAGAAGCAGTTCTTCGCGCCATGGAGACCTGCGGCAATGCCGGACGCGGCTTTCACGGCCCGATGCTGAATGCTTCCCGCCTGCTTTATGAGACGCGGGAAAAGCTGGCTGCTTTTTTCGGCGTCGGGGACCCGTCGCGGATCGCCTTTGCCTCCTCTGTGACCGATGCTCTGAATATCGCCGTTTCGGGTCTCGTGCGTCCCGGTGATCACGTCATCACCACCGCCTGTGAGCACAATTCTGTTCTTCGGCCTCTTTACCGGAAAGCCGAGGAAGGCGCTTTACTTTCCATCCTTCCGGCAGATGAGCAGGGTAGACTGGATTATGAAGCATTTGATGCGTTATTTTCCGAAGCAACGCGGTATGTTTTTGTCCAGCATGCCTCCAACCTCACAGGAAACTTCGTCGACATTGCCCGCATGGCAGACTGCGCACACCGCCATGGTGCCATTCTGATCTGCGATGCTGCGCAGACAGCGGGAGCTTATCCCATTGACGTCAAAGAACTCGGTATTGATGTTCTCTGCTTTACCGGGCATAAATCCCTGCTCGGTCCCCAGGGAACCGGTGGTATTTATGTGCGGGAGGGCATTGAGATTGCACCGTTCCGCGTAGGCGGCAGCGGGGTACACAGCTATGACCGTCATCAGCCCGCAGAAATGCCCACGGTGCTGGAAGCAGGAACACAGAACGTTCCCGGCATTGCAGGCCTCGGCGCTGCGATCGACTATCTCAGCATGGTCGGTGCCGGAACCATTTATAAAGCGGAAACCTCTCTTGCCGATCAGTTCTTATGCGGTATCAGAGATATTCCCGGTGTCAGACTCTATGGTGACTTTTCCGCAGCGGATCGCATGCCCATCGTTTCCCTGAATATCGGGAATCTTGATTCGGGACAGGTCAGCGAATATCTTTGGGAGGACTATGAAATCTGTGTGCGGTCCGGTGCTCATTGTGCGCCGCTTCTGCACAAAGCTCTCGGAACCGAGAAAACAGGCGCTGTGCGGTTCAGTTTCTCCCACTACAACACCGCGGACGAGGTCCGGTGTGCCGTCCGCGCCATTGCCGAAATTGCCTCCGGGGAGTGTTAAGCCGATGCGAAGCAAGAAAAACTATATCATCCTCACCTTTCATACAACACAGGAAGCCTTTGCCTGTGAGAAACGCTGTGCAGAACGCGGTCTGCCGGGTCGTCTGATTCCCCTTCCGGGAGAGATTGACGCCGGATGTGGTCTTTCCTGGCGCGTCCCCACAGAGGACTACCGCGCAGAGGACTTTTCCGCCCTCGGTCTTTCCTTTGAAAAAATCGTACCTTTCATGATGTAAGGAGAATAAACCATGTATGAGCTCTTCCGCACATTGAACTGCGCCCCCCCAAACAGCCGGAACATGATCCTGACCGTCATTGACGGCCCCGATTTCGGTGCAAAATGCTTTCTCTCCGACGGGAAGATCTTATGGGAGGATGAGCGGCACTTTTTCTCCCGGCAGGAATCCTTGCGGGGATCCGATGAAATCATCCCGGACGGCAGCTTTTCTTTAGGTGGACAGGAAGTCCTTGCGGAACTGCTGGGTCAGGAAAAGAAACTGGTCATCTGCGGCGGCGGACATGTTGCGCGAGCGCTGATCTCCTTAGGCATAATGACCGGGTTTGCTATAACGGTTCTGGAGGACCGCCCGGAATTTGCCGAAGCCGCAAAGCTTTCCGGCGCGCAGAATGTCATCTGTGCGCCTTTCGCAGAGGGTCTTGCCGGTATTCCTGGGGATGAGGACACCTATTTTGTCATCGTGACCCGGGGACACCGCTCCGACAAGGATTGCCTTTCTGTTATCTGCCGCAAGCCTCACGCCTATATCGGCATGATCGGCAGTAAGAAACGGGGGGCAGCACTAAAAGAAGTCCTGATTGCTGAGGGCGCACCGGCGGACGTGATCGGTGCTGTCTATACGCCCATCGGATTGAAAATCGGTGCAGAAACACCGGAAGAGATCGCAGTTTCCATTATGGCAGAGCTCATTGCTGTACGCAGTCAGAGCGGACGGGCAAGTACCTATCCGAAGGAAATTCTGCGGGCGGTCATCGGTCATGACGGTTCCCGTGTCTGCGGGACTGCCGCCCTTGCTTCAATTATCAGAAAATCCGGTTCCGCACCGCGGGGAGTGGGTGCAAAAATGCTCATTTCTGCCGACGGTTCCACCGTTGGTACCGTCGGCGGCGGACTGCTTGAGGCCCATGTCATACGCAAAACCCTTGATCTGCTGGCAAAAGGCCCCTTCCCCCCGGTTCTTTTGCACGAAGACATGACCGCAGAAGACCCCACCGGGGAAGACATGATCTGCGGCGGCACCGCCGATGTCATCATTGAATGGATCTGATCTGATAAACAAAGCTCTCTGCCGACAGCAGAGAGCCTTGCTTTATTCATAGAGTTCTTCTTCCTTTACACATTCAGCCTTGATCTTTCCCACAAGGAAATCCAGTGCTGCCGTCACATGGGGACGGATATCACCGCCGATGAGGACCATCATGATATCATCGCCGACCTGCAGAACGCCGTCAGCCAGCCATACTCGGACGGATACGATACCCTCCATGGCACGCGCTTCGTTGATTGCTTCCTCCAGTTTTCCGGCATCAAAGGAAAATTTCATCCCGATAACAGGCTTTGTCTGTTCCGCATGGTCTCTGACGGAAGCACGGGAGGTCTCCCGCACAACGCCGTTGTGGATGAGGTACATTCCGATTTTCCCGGCGTGCATTCCGGCTTTGGCTTCTTTCAGCCAGACATCCGCCGAAGGCTTTTCCGCCGCGGCAGGTTTGGGGGTTCCGCAGTCCGCAGAGCCTGCGGAGAGCAGCATTTCTATCCCGTGCTCCAGAGCCGGCAGAACTGCCAGCAAATTCTCCCGCGCCGCCTTTTCACTGCCCGGGAGATTGACGATCAGCGTTTTTCTGCGGATTCCGGCTGTACTGCGGGAAAGGCATCCGCGGGGCGTGATGCGCATGCTTTCCGCGCGCATGGCCTCCGGAATGCCGGGCGTTTCGCGCTCGATAACCGACTTTGTTGCCTCCGGGGTGACATCTCTGGGAGAAAATCCCGTACCGCCCGTGGTGAGGACAAGCGGAATTTCCTCCGTATCAGCGCAGAACAGAAGCTCCGCACGGATTTTTTCATAATCGTCCGGAACGATCGCTGTGTGGACAATATCATATCCACCCTCAAGGAGCATCCCGCACAGCGCAGGACCGCTTGTGTCGACACGTTCTCCGCGTGAACCCTTATCGCTGATCGTGATCACAGCCGCTTTTCTGTTCATGGATATCAATCGTCCTTTCCTGTTTGCTCTGTTCTGTGATAATCGCCGTGTATCCCGCCTGTTTTTTCCACCAGCCGGAGATCGGTGATGACCATATCCCGCTGGACCGCTTTGCACATATCGTAAACGGTCAGTGCGGCGGCAGAAGCTGCGGTCAGCGCTTCCATCTCCACTCCGGTGCGTCCGGTACAGCGGACCGATGCATGAATATCAACGGAACACCGTTCTTCATTCAGTGTCAGTTCCACATCGACCCCGGTGAGTAGAATGGGGTGACACATGGGGATGAGATCCGGGGTCCGCTTGGCTCCCATGATCCCCGCAATCTGGGCGACGGTCAGAACATCGCCTTTTTTCATACCGCCGGAAGCAATCAGAGAAAAGGTCTCCCGGCTGACAAGGACCGCCGCTTCTGCTGCTGCATAACGCGCAGTGATCTCTTTACTGCCCACATCCACCATGCAGGCGTTTCCTTTTGCGTCAAAATGGGTAAAATCGTTCATGGTTCTCCTGATACTCCTTCCGGATATCCGTCGTTTATCCGCCGATGCGGTTCATCGGGCGGGGTTGCGTATTGTTCGCTTTCGGTGACAGAGCACCGCGGCGCAGCGGTTTTTCCTGCACAGCTTTCCAAAAGACCTCCGTCATACCGTCTTTGTCAAGGCCTTTCAGACAGTATTCCGCCGGGCTGTGAAGACAAGGCTTCACCATGCCGTCCGCGGTCAGACGGAGCCGGCTGCAGAACGCACAGAAATCTGCGCTGACCGGGGAGATCAGGCCTACCCTGCCATACGCACCGGGCAGACGGTAAAGTCTTGCGGTACTGCGGTTTTCTTCCGTACCCGCTTTCCATGGTTCAAGCTCCGGCAGTGCCGCAAGAACCGTGTCCGCGGGAATATATGCATCTTCTGAAAACACCCGGTTTCCCGCCATAGGCATCAGCTCTATGAAACGCACATCCAAAGGCATTTTCTTTGTAATCTCAGCAAGAGCCCTGATTTCATCGTCATTGAAGCCGCCGATGAGAACAGCATTCAGCTTTACTGTCTTAAATCCGGCATCCAGTGCAGCCCCGATCCCGTCAAGAACCCGGCGGATATCCCCGCCCCCGGTCATATCGGCATATTTTCCGGGATCAAGGGTATCAAGGCTGATATTGACCCGCCGGACCCCTGCTCTGTATAGCGGTTTTGCCAACGCTGCCAGATTGGTTCCGTTTGTCGTGATTGCCGTCTCCACAATGCCGGGTACGGCAGATATACGGTTACAGAGGGAAAGGATATTCTTATAAAGCAGCGGTTCCCCTCCTGTGATGCGGAGCTTGGTTATTCCAAGCTCCGCAGCAGCAGAGACTGCCGTGATCATCTCGTCTTCCGTGAGAAGCGCTCCGCAGCGGATTCCCTCTTCTTCCTCCGGTCTGCAGTAACGGCAGCGGAGATTACATTCCGGGGTAACAGATAGCCGCAGATAATTGATTTCTCGTCCGAAACGGTCTTTCATGGAGCATCAATACCGCCCGAAGGTGCAGTTCGGGAAATGGCACTGGGAACAGAACTGGCACAATCCGCCGTCCCCGAGCCGGATAAGATCGGTCTTTTCCAATTTGTCGCCCGTAAAGATCTGGGGCAGCAGTACGTCAAACATCGTTGCCGGCAGACTGATTGCCGCACCCGGCACACCGAGCACAGGAATATCGCCGAGATAAGCCACGAGCGTCATGTTGCCGGGCTGGGCCGGAACACCGTGAGTGATGATCTCCGCACCGAGCGCACGGATCGCCGTGGGGGTGAGATCGTCCGGGTCCACGGACATACCGCCTGTGAAAACAAGGAAATCCGCGCCGTTTTTCAGATGCGTCTTTGCTGCATCCACGATCATGGATAGATCATCATCGCAGATGGTGACGCCGACGATCTCCGACGGATACGCCGCCAGCTTTGCACGCATGACAGGTTCAAATTTGTCTTTGATCCGTCCGGAATATACCTCCGAACCGGTAATGATGATTCCGGCTTTTTTAGTCTGATAGGGGCGAAGATCAAAGAGTTTCCGTCCGCAGCAAAGTTCTTCCGCCCGGATGATCTGCTCCTCTTTTGTGACCAGCGGCACAATGCGCATGGATGCCATCTTCATTCCCGGCTCCACAGGATAGTGATCGGGCAGCGATGTGATAGTAATATCTCCGATAGAGTTGATTTCCTTTAAGAGAACCGTATCCACCCGGAACATGCCTCGGGTATCGGCGATCAGCATCATTTTGCCCTCGGAAGGACCGATATAATGGGTATCGGGAATTGTATTCAGAGCCGCAAGACGGCGTGCGCAGTCTTCCTCATGCAGTTCTCCCGCGTTTTCTTCCCAGATAAAAACCGTTTTCTTGCCGATATCCAGCAGTTTCGGGATATCCGCTTCCGTGATGACATGTCCGCGCCGGAATGCCGGCCCCTTGAACCCGTCACGCATTTCCGTCACATCGTGGCACAGGGTCATGCCAAGCGCGTCCTCAACTTTGATCTTCTTCATCGTTTATGCCCTTCCTTTCGCAAATGCGAAAAATTCCTTTCGCCGTCGTCGGCTACTGTCCGTTCTTTTTGGATAGTATACCATATTCCGCAAAAAAAGTAAAGTGTTTTCCGATAAGGAAAGGAACCGCCGCCCCTGTCAACAACCGGAAGCGGCGGATATTATTCTTATTTCCGGCAGATCAATGTCATGCCGGGTTCCAATGTCAAAAGCGATGCGAGCCGGACCGCACCGTCCTCTTTGGCAAAGTCCACAGGTACTGTATCGATTGTGACCCTGCCCGGAACAAAAGGCAGACGGAGGGATGCAAGCTCCAGTTTCCCCTCTGTGCATGTCAGCATAAAGCAGTCCTCTTCCATTACCATGGAACCGCAGGCAGAGGAAGTAAAGAGCGGGGCCTTGTGTGCGCCTCCAACAGGGGGACAAACGGTCAGATGGTGCGCATCCGCATCCACTGCAAGACCCTCCATACAGTTCAGAGTAGACCAGCTGGACAGGGGGCGTGTATAGCGGAAACCACATTCCCAGTGATTCCAGAAATAGCCGAAATCGCTCTGGGAGCGATGCATCGTCTCAATGAGTTTCTGTGCCCAGTCCCGGCTGCCGACCGTACTGATCAGCGCGGAGAACAGATAACCGATGCCTGTCCACTGTGCTTCCGCCTGGCAGTTTTTGTAAGTGTGAAGGGTCGTTGCCTCCCCGGCAAGACAGCGGGCATTGATTAGTCCGGTTTCTTCGTCGTAGTTGTTGGAAAGGATAAAGTCTGTAACCGCGCTGACCCGCTCATCCGGCAGGTTGGAACCGATTCCGGATGTGCGCAGGAACCATTCACCGTCCAGCTGATCGGTCATGAGACAGGCATCGGTCTCTTTCGTTCCGTCGGGCAGCTTCTTCACCCAGAGATGATAATAGCGTCCGTTCCAAAGCAGCGTTTCAAGAGAGGCATTCCCCTTTGCAAGAAGTCCTCTCCAGTGCTCTGCCCGGGCAGCATCTCCCATGCGGCGGGCATATTTTTCCGCTGCATACAGCGCACTGACCCAGAGGATCGCAATATAGCACGGCGTTCCGTCAAGGCTCCAGGCATCGTAGGTGTTGCGGGAAGTATCGGTATCCGGCAGACCGTCTCCGTCAGTGTCCAGGGCTTCGATACTGTCCATCGCACGGCAGACGTAAGGCCAGAGCTGTGCGCCGTAGGTTTCATCCCCGGTCCATAGAACATCCCGGTACGCCATCATGACAAACTGCATATTCATATCCACGCGGTCATAACCGTCGTCCACATGATCCATATCCGGGGTGAAGAAGTGATGGACCCGTCCGTCCTCCCGCTGGAAATCAAGCCCCATCCGCATCTGCCTCTTCTGCAGTTCCGGGAACAGTGCAAGCAGCCCGAAAGAGGCATGGTAGGTGATATCCGTCGTATGGAAACCGCAGTAGCCAAGTCCTTCCCAGAGACCGAACCTGCCGTCCTTTATCCACCAGGAATCCTTGACAAGGGTGGACAGATGGAGCGACCATGCTTCAGGGTAGCACGAAGGCAGGTCGGTACGGAACAGAAGTTCCGCAAATTGTTTTGCGGCTGTCGTGATCCTGTCATGCTCATCACAGAGATACCGGCTGACGGAAAGCACATCCGCAAAGCGGTTTTCGTAATAATGACCGATCACTTTTCCGTCTTTTCCGGTATGATGAGGGAAATACCATCCAAGGGCTGCGTGGACGGTGACGCTTTCCCCGGGATTCAGGGTCACGGTTCTGCACATTGCGCCAGCTCCGAAGGCAACTCCCTCTCCCATGCGGATTCTCTGCCATTTCCAATAGCGGATAAAACGGATGAACTCTTTCCGTCCATTTGGGAACTCCGGAACCGTATGGCGGATGCGGGTCACAATGGAAGCAAAAGACGGCAGTACCATAAGACCATCGAACAGGCCGCGCAGTTCTGCTTCTTCCATGGCCTCAATGATCTCATCGGGAATGTTCTCCGCTTCCTCCGGACGCACCCCGCAGGAGCTGTTCGGAAGAACGCCGTCCCGGCGGAAATCAAACAGGAAGGACTCTTGTGTGGTACCGTATTCCGAACCGGATACGTATTCATGCAGGTAGGCTCTGTGATCGGAGGTCAGATAGGTCGTCTCTCCGTCCCCACCGTCCATCGAAAAGGCAACCGCGCCGCTGGAACGGCTTCCGGTATCTTCTTTTGGCGACAGGGTGAGGATCGTATGACCTCCGTGTTCCGTCACGGCTCCGACCGTCTCCCCGTCAATGAACGCGGGATCAATACGACCGAGCAGCGAAATTTTCAGCGGCTTATCAGCTGTATTTTTCACCGAAAAATCAAGATAGAAACCCGGAACAGAGCTCGTCTCACTGTCATGGGGGACAAAGGGCGAGACTGCTTTCAGACGGATATCGCAGGGCTGTTTTTTACTGATATAATGAAGATCGGCAATGGGAAATCTTCCGTCGAACTCAATGCCCTCCACAGGGCGGTTCCACGCATACATCCGGTAGGTGAAATCCTTTGAATCCGTCTTCATTCCCAGTTTGCGGACGATGGGCTCTTCCCCCGGCAGTTCTGTACGCAGCCAGAAAGAAAGCGCACCGGTGTACTGTTCACCGTCGTCAACGACCTTGTCAAAATTCACATCCGCCCAGCGGGCGGTGTTGTATATCTGCCATTCGTGGAATTCTCCGTCCGGGAACAGCTCTACACTTCCCGTTCCAAGACCACCCAGAGCAATGCCGCAGGTCTGCGGTTTTTCCTGATAGTATTTCATAAAGGTTCCTCCCTGATTTTCCTTTTTCATCGGATCATGAGACAGTAAACTAATTATATCACAAGGTATCGGAGATTGTCTATGCGTCGGGAAGAAAATGTGATGATTTGTCATCATTTTCGTCCATCCCGGAGTATATCAGGAACATGTTCCACGAAAAATACAGCCACAGATGCAAAACACATCTGCGGCTGATCGTTATAATAAGCTTATTCTTCGATTGCTGCCTTGCGGGCGAGGATCTCATGAATGACTTCCGGCGGGAACTTGGGCTGACGGTCATAGGTATAGAGACCGTTCTGCTCCTGTTCGACGTCGGTCAGCTGCGTGTAGCAGTATGCAGATAGACCGGTATTGTCAAGAAGCACATCCGTCAGACCCTTGAGGCGAGCAAGGAATTCTTCCTCGGTCTTGGGTGCATTGCCGTAGCTCCATGCCTTCTCGCCGACAGACCATCCGATACCGCCGTACTCGGAAATGAAGGAGAGCGCGTCGGACTGAACAGTACCGACATAATCCTTGCCAAGCGGTGCGCCGCCTTCCATGAGGGGCTTGTAATTCTCACGGTAGGAAACGGGATCCTGATTGTAGTCATGAGCGTCAACGACCTCGGTCTTGACATGATGCCAGCCGGAGCAGTCGATGAACATACGGGACGGGTCGAATGCCTTGGTCATATCGTAGAGTGCCGTGACAAAGCGCTTGTCCTGATCGCGCTGGGTCTCATTGAGCGGGCACCAGCCGATGATCGCGGGATGGTTGTAATCGCGGCCGATGATCTCCAGCCATTCGGGAATGAAGCCTGCCCAGCAGGTCGGCTTGCTGAGGTCCAGACCCCAGTTGCCGTGCTCACCCCAGACAATATAGCCGAGCTTGTCGCAGTGGTAGAGGAAGCGGGGCTCGAAGACCTTCTGGTGCAGACGTGCGCCGTTGAAGCCCATCGCCATGGAGCGCTTAATATCTGCTTCCAGCTCAGCGTCGGTGGGAGCCGTCCATACGCCGTCCGGATAGAATCCCTGATCGAGAACCAGACGCTGATAGACGACCTTGCCGTTAATGAGCAGCTTCTTGCCGTCATATACGAGGTCACGCAGACCGAAATAGCTCTTGACAACGTCGTCGCCGACGGTGAGTGTCAGATCGTAAAGCTGGGGATCGCCCACGTTCCAAAGGTGCTTTTCATCGAGTTTCATAACGAACCGTGCGGTCTTGCCGATGACAACGCCCTCTGCACAGCCGGTCGCTTTGCCCTCAAAGGAGGAAGCTGCAGTGATCTTCATGCCGTTTGCATTTTCGCAGATGATCTCAAACATGACCTCACCCTGTGCGGCATTCGGGGTCATCTTGAAAGAGGTGATGTGGGAAGCAGGAACTTCTTCCATCCAGACAGACTGCCAGATACCGGTGGTTCTGGTATAGGAGCAGCCGAAGGAATGATACTGCACACTCTGCTTGCCGCCTGGCTGACGGCCGGAGAGCAGATCATCCTCTGCACAGACGGTGATGATGTTCTTGCCGTCGTTCAGCTTATCAGTGATATCGTTGATGACAGGGGTGGAACCACCGTAGTGGATGCCGCAGGATACGCCGTTGACAAATACTTCGCAGGCATAATCGCATGCGTCAATGTGCAGAATGACGCGCTTGTCACCCTTTGCAATCTCCACAGCGCGCTTATACCATACGCAGCGCATGAAATCCTTATATTCAACGCCGGACAGTTTGCTTTCGGGGCAGAAGGGGACATTGATCTCACCGGACAGGGTCTCGGCGTTTGCAAGACCTCTTGCGCGACCGGACATACCGTGGTCGATTTCAAACAT
The DNA here is from genome assembly GCA_024404655.1 of Clostridia bacterium. GTDB lineage: Bacteria > Bacillota > Clostridia > Oscillospirales > CAG-272 > RGIG3925. Next base: position 15,601 of record JAKSPR010000003.1, read on the forward strand.
CCATTTGCCGTTCAGCGGAATATAGCTGTCACGGACCATCTGAGGGCGCGGATATTCCGCGCGGGGAATTCTGTTTTCCATTTTCTTACCTTTCTTTTCCGCAGTTTCTGCCGTCGGCAGAAACTGATGATGTAATTCAGGGACCAAGGTTTCTATCTGAAACGTCTTTATCCCGTCTGTTAAAAATTATACCAAATTACATGGTTCCTGTCAATAGGATTTGATAAAGAAACGAACTTACGCAGTCATCATGCAAGCATATATGAAAGATACGGCTTTCCATCCCGGATGACAACATCTGTATTCCATGTCTGCTCAGCAAAATTCCGCGGGCGGATGATCACACGGTCTGCATAGATTTCCAACTGATATCCGATGTCAAAATGCAGATCTTCCCCGTGATGATTTCCACAGGCAAGGGAAGGAAGCATCACGAGTTCAATCCCCTCGCAGACCTCAAAGGAAGCATAACCCTCCCGACGATACCCTTCTTCCCCGCTCAGTCCCATGTGGGAATGACCGCTGAAAAAGAAGACCGGGACCTGTTTTGCTGCCGCTGCAAGCAGTGTTTTTACCCGGTCAGAGGCAGAGCCGATTCCGCCATCCATCGCCCCGGTGTCACTTTCGTCACTGGAAAAAGTCCTTGGCAGACCATGTGTTCCGTTCAGTGCCTGATGATTGAAAACAAAGATTGGTTTTCCGGCCGGAACAGCGGCTGCAAGGGTTTCTTCCAGCCACACAAGCTGTTCTTCCGAGATTGAAGCACCGCATCCGGCGTCACTTTCACTGCCGAGGAACAGAAAGGAATAGCCGTTTATCTTTGCATCATAATAGACATGATCGAGGATTCTTCCGCCAAGATCTCCCATCGCCGAGAAATACTCCCTGCGGGCATCCTCATAGGAGATATCGCTCCAGGTATCGTGATTACCCAGCTGCAGGAGCAAATGCTTTGCATAAACGTTCGCAGGTTCTGCAAAGCAGTCGCGAAACAAGCCCCAGTTGATCTTTGTCCCGCGGGAGGTGACATCACCGTCGATGATCAGCGCATCGACCGGAGCTTCGGAGCTTTTGCACGCGGCAAGTACATTCCGGAATCTGTTCTGCGGCAGCTCCGGCGTCGGGTGTTTGATATCCTGATGGGTATCGCTGACGATGGTACAGTTTACGAGAATATTGTCATAAAGCGGTTTCATGTTCTGCATGGGATCGCACTCCTTTTTGTCCTATATTGCTTCCGTTTATGACTATGATAGCAGAATTATTCTGTGATGTCAAGTATTAAAAAAGAAAGGTCTGCCGCAGATGGTTTTCTGTGCAGACCTATATGGTACTTTATTCCGGGAATTTCATCCCCGTCATTTCCTCGCTGAGGACAAAGAGTTTTCCTGCAAGCGCTCTGTCCTGGGAGCGTTTTGATGATTTCGCCCTTTTACAGCGGTAATAATATTCCCCGGTCACGTCGCCGACTGACGGATCGGACGCGAGAAACACCGCGGTGCGCGCCCCTTCTTCCGGGGTCTGGAAGAACGGTTTCAGAAGTCCTGTGATCGTCTTTCCGAAACCCGTATCCCGGCTGACGCCCGTATTGGTGGCAACGGCTCCGGGATGACAGCAGTTGACCGTAATGGAGCGATTTTTCAGCCGCTCTGCCAGTTCTCTTGTAAACAGAACATTTGCCAGTTTGCTTTGTCCGTAGGCTTTGACGACGTTATACCCATGGGTCAGATTGATATCATCAAAATGGATCTTTCCCGCCTTGTGCGCACCGGAAGCCACATTGACGATCCTGCTGCCCGCAGGCATCAGGGGCAGAATCCGCATTGTCAGAAGAAAATGTCCCAGGTGATTGACGCCAAACTGCCGCTCCACCCCTTCTTTTGTGGTCTGACGGTCCAGGGAGATAAAACCAGCATTGTTGATCAGCAGATCAACACGGCCAAACTGTTCCGAGACCCGGTCCGCAAACTCATGGACAGAAGCATAATCCCCAAGGTCACAGAGCATCAGATGAAGACGCCGATTTTCGCTGCAGAGCGCATCATAGGCCGCCTGCCCTCTCTCCCGGCTTCTGCACAGCATGATGACCTCCGCTCCCATATCCGCAAGCGCTTTTACCGATGCCATCCCCATACCGGAATTGGCTCCGGTCACAAGCGCGATTTTTCCGTCCAGCTGTCCCATTCCGTTTTTCCCCCTTTTGTTTTGCTCATGCCATTATATCACAGAAACACACAGTCCGTCAACGGATCTTTTGGAAAGCAAAATATTCCCGGAGCATGAAGACATTTTTCTTCCATTTACCCATGAAAAAGCCTCTCTTTCATTCAGCCCCTTGACGGAACAGCCAACTTGTGCTATCATGTTACCATACGAAACTGAAAGAAGTGGTCACACCAATGATAGATCCCTCAGAAATCACCGTTCTCCGCGCCGAGGAAGAATGGCAGCGTGCCGGAGCATATTCCGTCCGCATTCAGGGTATGAACCGGCAGCATCATATTCCCCTGCGGGACGAATTTGACGAACACGACGGTGACGGAACACGGTATATCGTCCTCCTTGACGATGGTTATCCCATTGCAACCTGCCGCTTTTATGAGCTTGACGCGGAACATGTGATGCTCGGCCGCGTCGTTGTTCTGCCTGAATACCGCGGTCTGCACCTCGGAAACCGGGTGATTGAAGAGGCGGAATGCTGGATCGCAGCGCTCGGATATCATGAAATCGTCATTGAAAGCCGCACAGTGGCTGTCGGTTTCTATGAAAAACTGGGCTTTCTCAAAGACAGTGATACCGTGATCACCGGCGGAACCTTTGACTGTATCCGTATGTCAAAGAAACTATGATATCTTCTTTTTTGCAGAAAAAACCTGTCCGTATCACGCGGACAGGTCTTTTTGTATGATCGGGAAATCAGAATCAATGCAGCGCCGTCTTATGAACGCCGTCATTTCCGCAGAGCATTTCACGGATGTTGTCCGCCGTCAGCTCGAAAATGTATGCGCTGCATCCGGTGCCGTTCAGAAGCTCTGCTGCTTCCTTGTCGATAACGCCGAGGTTGGGATTGGTGGCAATCTCCGCAAAAGCAATCTCCGGGAAGAATTTTGCCGGACCGAGGAGTGCGTTCTTTTCCGCATTGTTCGGGTCATGATCGTATACACCGTCACAGCCGTGCTTTGCAAAGTAGATATCGCAGCTGTGCTCAATCGCCTTGACCGCACAGATATAGTCCGTGGAGTGACCGGGCATACCGACACCGCCCGCATAGATGACGACCTGTGTTTCCGGTGCGATATCATATTCATGGCAGCCGTAGGGGACCGTGAAATTGTCCGGGATGACGAGCTGGCTTCTCACGCCGAGGTCGCCGAGGGCGATGGTGAGGAACAAACCGTTCTGGACAGATGCGAGCATGCCTGCATAGTCGGTCAGCACATTGCCGCCGAAGGAGCGGCCGCGGCAGACATTACCGCCGCCGCAGACAGCGTAGATATGGGGTCTGTGAGCAAGCCCGTCTGCGATGGCTTTTGCATAGCTGCGGATGACTTCCGGCAGAAAAGGATTGCCCTTATCGCCGAATGCCTCACCGGAGAGTTTCAGAAGTACGTTTTTCATAGTCTTATATCCTTTCAGAGGAATCCTGATTATTATTCTATATTATACATCGGAAAGCGTGAAAAAGCAATGGGTTTCCGCAAAAAGCCTGTCCCTGTTTTGCTGTTATGCTTTCTTGCCATAGACAAGATGATATCCGACCGCCACAAAGCCGGAACCGCCGATGATATTGCCGATGGTAACGGGAATCAGATTCCGAAGCATACCGAGGGCGATACTGGAAACAACGAGGTCTCCCCCGGTTCTGATCTCCATAGCAAAGCCCGCAGGCAGATAGAACATATTCGCCACACTGTGTTCAAAACCTGCGACGACGAACAGCATCACGGGGAAAAACAGCGCTGCTACTTTCCCGACAGCCGTCCTTGCGCCGAAGGACATCCAGACCGCAATACAGACAAGAATATTGCAGAAAATTCCCCGCAGAAGCGCGGAGACAAAAGGCAGGGACACCTTTGCCGCAGCCGTTGCGATAACCGTATCCGCAATCGCGTCAAAGGTCCCGCCGACCGCGCAGCAGACAGCCACAAAGACCGCGCCGATCAGATTGCCCAGATACACAAACAACCAGTTGCGCAGCATCACCCGCAGGGTGATTTCCTTTTTCATCAGCGCTGCGACCATCAGACAGTTGCCGGTAAAGAGCTCACTGCCGCCGAGGAGCACCATGGCAAGGCCGCCCGGGAAGACGCATGCTCCCGCCAGTTTGTTGACGTATACATTGGCAAAGGTCGCACCGACCCCAGCCAGCGCGATAAAGATTCCTGCCATGATCCCGAGCCACAGTGCACGGCATCTGGTCAGCGCGGCTTTTCCTTTTCCGACATTCACACAGATGCCAAGGATCTCCGCAGGAGTATAAAGCATTTTGGGTTCCATTTCATTGTCTCCTTTGTCATATTCTGTCGATATCCAATATTGTACCATGAAGCGAAGTTTTCGTCAATTCTCAAATCTTCCAAAATACGGGAGCATAATGCGCATTGTTTCAAAATATCCGGAAAATACTTGCAATTCTGGAGAATCTGTGTTATACTCAAACCATCAAAATGAAAATTCGGAAAGGAATTTCTCTCATGAAGATTCTATTTCAGGGTGACTCCATTACAGACGTCGGCAAGAACGCAGGTGCGGGCAGCACGCTGCCCATCGGTCAGGGCTACGCGCTGATCGTCGATGCCAAGCTGAGCGTCAAATATCCCGGCAAGTTTGAGTTTTCCAACTACGGCATCAGCGGCAGCCGTATCGTCGATGTTTATGCCCGCATCAAAAAAGACTGCTGGAACTATACCCCCGACCTCGTCTCCATTCTCATCGGCGTCAACGACGTCTGGCATGAAGTAGGCAACCAGAACGGTGTGGATGCTGAGCGTTTCTACCGTGTCTACAAGATGCTGGTCGAGGACACCATGGCAAAGCTCCCCGGCGTCAAAATGATCCTCATGGAGCCCTTCGTGGTCCCGGGCACCGCTACCACCGAAAAGTGGGACTACTTCAAGACCGAGACTGCGCTCCGAGCCGAGGCTGTCAAGCGTATTGCAGAAGAAACCAAGCAGTACTATCTGCCCCTGCAGAAGATGTTTGATGACGCTCTTGAAATCTGCCCCGCTCCCTACTGGGTCGCAGACGGCGTTCATCCCACACCCGCCGGTCATCAGCTCATCGCCGATGCCTGGATGAAGCTGTTTGAGGAAAAGATTCTCATCGGGTAATCCACAAGAGAAGATAAGCCGCAGAGTGTACCGCAGTTCAGCACGGTATACTCTGTTTTTTTACAAAAGAGGGACTGCGGCAACAACCACAGTCCCTCTTAATATGAGCATCATTTTGATTTTTTTGTTTTCCGGAAATAGACCCACAGAAGCGGCTTTTCCAGTGCACGCTTGAAACGGAAAGCAAAGGTCAGCTTATCCTTGATAGGCGGTACAAGCAACGCTGTCACTCCGGCAGTATGCGCCATCAGAACATCGGTGAAGATCTGATCCCCGACATGTGCGATTTCGTTCTTCTGATATCCGGTTTCGGCAAGAAACCGCTTGAAACCGCCGGTGAGCGGTTTATGCGCATCGGGTGCCGCAAAAAATCCGAGCTCCCGGTTGAACAAATTCACACGCTCCGCGGTATTATTGGAAATAAACCCCACTGTGATACCTGCCGCTTTCATCGAGGCAAGCCATCCTCGGATGGGTTCCGTCGGTTCGGGATCGTCGTAGGTAACAAGGGTGTTGTCAATATCGCAGAGAATCGCCCGTTTTCCCAGAGCTTTCAGATACTCCGGCGTATAGTCAAGCACCGTTTCACGGTAGTCGTCAGGCAAGAAAAAACTCATAAGCTCTTTTTCAGGTGGATATGAGACAGACGCTCATATTCAGCAAAGTCGGTGGTCATGAGAATGTTCTCAAGCTCGCCGTCACCCATGACGGTGGTACGGCCTGCGGCATATTCCGCATCGACACGATCCTTCATCTTCGCAATGACAGGAGCACGCTTGTCCATTGCTTCATCACCCTTCAGACGGAAGAAGCCGTTGATCCAGTGTGCGATACCTGCAAGACCGGAGTGCGAGTCGACAGCGACCGCTGCGGGTCTGCCGAGAATCTTCTCGGTATTGAAAATATTGTAGATTTCCTCGTCCTTGAGCAGACCGTCTGCATGGATGCCGGCACGGGTGACATTGAAGTTACGGCCGACAAAGGGCGTGCGGACGGGAATCTCATAGCCGATCTCGTTCTCGAAATACTCTGCGATTTCTGTGATCGTGGCAAGATTCATACCGTCATCGGTGCCGCGGAGAGAGCAGTATTCAATGACCATTGCTTCCAGCGGGCAGTTTCCGGTACGCTCACCGATACCCAGCATGGAGCAGTTGACAGAGGAACAGCCGTACAGCCATGCAGTTGCAGCATTGGTGACAACCTTATAGAAGTCGTTGTGACCGTGCCACTCCAGCATATCGGAGGGAACACCCGCATAGTGCATAAGACCGTAGATGATACCCTGTACGGAACGGGGCAGAGCCACACCGGGATAAGTGACACCGTAACCCATGGTGTCGCAGGCACGGATCTTGACGGGCATGCCGTTCTTCTTTCCGAGCTCTGTCAGTGCATCAGCCAGCGGAACGACAAAGCCGTAGAAGTCCGCACGGGTGATATCCTCAAAGTGGCAGCGGGGTGCGATGCCGTATTCCATGACCTTCTCCGCAATGCCAAGGTATTTGTCCATGGCCTGTCTGCGGGTCAGACCCATCTTGTTGTATATATGATAGTCAGAGCAGGAGAATAAGATACCGGTTTCACGGATGCCAAGGTCCTTGACCAGCTGGAAGTCCTTTTCGTTTGCACGGATCCATGTGGTGATCTCCGGGAATTTCAAACCCAGATCCATGCAGGCCTTGACTGCCTGCTTGTCCTTTTCGGTATATACAAAGAATTCGCTCTGGCGGATAATACCCTTCGGGCCGCCGAGTTTGGAAAGAAGCTGATAGAGATGTACGATCTGATCGACAGTAAAGGGAGATGTGGACTGCTGACCATCCCGGAAGGTGGTATCCGTGATCCAGATTTCATCCGGCATCTGCAGCGGCACGTTTCTGTGGTTGAACGCGACCTTCGGAATGGTGTCGTAGTCGAACAGGTGACGATATAAGTTCGGAGTTTCTCTGTCCTGCAGGCTGTAGCGATATGCGTGCTGTTCCAGCAGGTTGGTAGCTCCGGAAAATTCAAGGGTAGGATTGGGATCAATGGTTTTCATTTGCAGTTCCTCTTTCAAAGTTGGATTGCATCTATTGTACACCAAGAAATGAAATTTTGCAATAGGAAACTTGCATATTTTTCATTTTGTTCATCATATCCGGGGTGCTTTCAAGGAATGATGGCGATTTCCCGGAATCTGTTATGCAAAATCAGAGAAAAAAACCTTCAAATACCCTGCTTTTCACACCGGCATGCCGCCCAAAGTGTCAAGCGGAGACTATCAGTCGTTTGCGTTTTCTTCCTCATCCTGCAGCCAGTTGGTGCCGTCATAGCTCTCACACTGCAATAAAAAATTCTTTTTCCACAGCGCAGCTGCCGCCTCATCAGCAAACCACAGACTGTCATTTGGGAATCCGTATTTCCCGGCGGCATGGGCACCGCGATTTCCGGACTTGTTTCTTGGGATTGACCACTTTTCTTCAAAACGGGTATCCTCCGGCAGAAGTACCGCATTCTCTGCTCTTGCGCAGAAGAAGAAGGGATGATCGTAAGCCTCACCGTTTTCATTTTCACAGGGTAGGATCTCCGGCTCCGCAGTCACGTTTGCACCCCGATACCAGCCGACGGTGACAACCGCGCCGTTTTCCGCCTTTGCACAGAATACGACAGTAACACCGGCGGCAAAGCCGCCGGTGATCTCTGTGTTCAGTTTCTCAATCGGGATCCTTGATTTTCCGTGTACGGTGCCGAATAACAGTTCACATTCCCCGTCTTCTCCTTCCATCGCAATGGGGAGGAAGTTCATGCCTTCCGGCAGATCGGGGTGCTCCGTACCGTCATAATACTGCATCCATGGGAGCATACAGAACAGAATGGGTGTCATGTTCTGCGCCTCATTCGTTGATCAGTCCCTGGTCAAGCATGTGTTCCACAAACTCCGCAAACAGGGAGTTGGACCATGCAAACCACGGACGGGTGAACTCTGCGGGATTGTCGCAGTGGAAGCCTTCATGCATATAGCCGGTATCCGCATCGGTGGAAACCAGCATATCCAGCAGAGAACGCTTCTTCAGAGGATCGTTGGAGGTCAGGCCCTGCATGGAAAGGGCGATATGCCAGATATAATTCTTGGGAGTATGGGGGCTGCCGACACCCTTTGCCGCACGGCCTACGAAGTAGTAGGGGTTGTCCTCGGAAAGGATGAAACGGCGGGTATTCTGATAGATGGGATCGTCTGCGGAGCAGAAGCCCAGATACGGTGCGGACAGCAGGCTGGGGACATTTGCGTCATCGGCAAGAACGTAGTTGCCGAAGCCGTCGGTCTCGCAGGCATAGATGCGTCCGTACTTGGGATGCAGATAGGTACCGTAATCATGGATACCGTGCTCAATCTCGGTATAGAGGGTCTTGATGCGGGCAAGCAGTTCCGTCTCCTCGGGACGGCATGCCAGAAGAACTTCTTCGATCTGACGCAGAGTGACTGCTGCAAACATGTTGGATGCGATGGGATAGCCGAAGGTACAGCCGTCGTCACTGGGACGGAAGCCGGACCAGGTCATACCGGTGACATTGACGGGAGAACCCTTACCGCCGAAATGAATGGTATCCTGCCAGAGGTCGATTTCGCGGATGAAGACATAGTCGGATTCCGTCATGTGGTGCTGTTCCCGGATGAACTGATTGACAATGATATTGACCGTATCAAGATAGAGCTGGTCGCAGAATTCATTGTCGCCGGTGTGCTTCCAGAAAAGATAAGCAAGACGCATGGGATAGCAGAGGGAGTCGATTTCGTACTTGCGCTCCCATACCCAGGGACCCTGCTCGGACTTGTCGGGATAACCGTGGTGATCGTTTGCCTCGATATTGAAGGCGTTTGCGTAGGAATCCACGCCGATATAGAAGAACTGTCTGCGGATCAGGCCGAGAATGATAGACCGCATTTCGGGGTCATCCTTGGTCAGGGGCAGATACTGTGTGACCTGTGCGGTGGAATCGCGCAGCCACATGGCGGGAATATCACCGGTATAAAGGAAGGTGGAGCCGTCTTCCAAAATTTCGGCTGTGGTTTCCAGTGTGTTCGGATAGCAGTTGCGGTAGAGTCTCTGCAGCTTGGGTTCATTTTTCAGACGTGCGCAGATTTTTTCCATGTGCGCCGTAACGGATGCGGGGATCTGTTTCATGGGGGCAACCTCCGTTGTTAAATTTTTATCATATTATAACACAAACCGGAAAAGAAATCAATGCTTTCGTCTTGATTGCCGAGAAAATGCCGATAATGCCGGAAAATCTGCCGATTTGCGATATCAAATCGTATCTTTTGCCGGAATCCTGTTGCAATTTTCCGGAAACTGCGTTATAATGAAAACAGATAACGATTTTACATCCACAAAAATTCAAAGGAGGCATCCGCATCATGCACGGATTTCTAACATACTGCAAAACAAAACAGGATCAATCTCCTATGCCCCTCGTCCGCATCTCCGAAACATGCGGGGACGGTATTGACACCATCGAATTTCAGCCGACCTGCTTCTGTCAGAATGTCTATTCCGTCGCAAAGACCTATACCATGACGGCAATCGGACTGCTCTATGATAAAGGTCTTCTGCGTCTTGACGAGCCTGTCTGCGAGATCCTCAAAGAGGAACTCCCCGAAACCGGCATGGACGAGCGTTGGCACCTGACCACCGTGGAAACCGCCCTCACTCATAAGATCGGTCTGCCGGGAGGCTTCCTCGATATTGACTGCAATCCGTCGTCTTTATTCGGTGAGGATTATCTCAACTATATGTTCACTTATCCGCTTGAATATACCCCCGGAACTGACCACAAATATACCGACGGCGCATATTATCTCCTTGCCCGGATCGCAGAAAAGAAAACCGGGATGGGACTTGACAATTCCCTCTGGCGGGAGCTTTTTTCCGGTATGGATTATCAGGAAATGGCATGGAGCCATTGCCCCATGGGTCACTGCAGGGGTGCAACGGGCCTTTACGTTCATACATCCGATATGGTCAAGCTGGGACTTTTATACCTTGACGGCGGACGGTATGAAGGCAGACAATATCTTTCCACAGAATGGACCGAGATAGCAAGAGAAAAAAACTTTGCTCTCGACTGGCTGGATAAAGAGCACACCATGTTTGCAAAAGGCGGTATGTACGGTCAGACCCTGTGCATGGACCGCATAGGGCACCGTGTCGTTGCGGTACAGTCTTTCGGCGGCGATATGGGCAAAGTGTTTGAGTGGATGCGGGAATATAAAGAGCAGGATCTGACATGAACAAGTATGTTATCTGTATCACCGCCGCAGCAGTCGTGGTGCTTGCGGCCGTACTTCTGATGATGTTTCTCGGCGGTCGGAATACCGCTCCCGTCCCCGCACCGGACGGCATCAAGGGTATTTTTGTAAGTCAGAATTCCATGAATGCGGCAGGCTGCTATTCCATGGATATCATGTGGGATGAACATGCAGGCTGTTACCGTATTTCCGGGCAGTGCTACAGCACCGGAGATGGAAAAAGCATCAGTTTCCAGAACAAGAAAGTCTCCGAAAAAGACAAGGATTATCTGATTATCCTGATCAAAGAAATGTCCCTTGAACCCTATACTGCCCCGGAAACCGATCCGGACCTGATCGCATCCGATATGACAACCACCACCTTTGAGCTCGCTTCCATCACAGACGGCAAAGTCCGCTATATTCCGCCGCAGGGTGAAATCTGGGATGAGTTCATCACCGAAATTTTCCACTGCATCGGCATTGGCTATTGACCCCGGGAAAATGAAATAATCAAGGAGTACACCGCCATGGAAAAGAACATGCTCATCACCATTGCTGTCCTTCTGATCATCGCCCTCTCCGCACTCCTGATAATTATCCTGAGCCCCCAAAACACATCCGAACCCATCACGCCTCCTGACGATATCATCAGGCTCACATGGAGCCGGAACAATCTCGGCGGCCATGACGACTATCACTTTATTGTCGAATGGAACGGAACCGACGGATATTATACCATCACCGGCGCCTATTATGACCCGGCAATCAAAGCATCCGTCTCCTGTGACCGCAGAAGAATCTCCGATGAAGATCGCGATATTCTCCTTGACCTTCTGAAGAAGGCAGAACCGGAGCCTTATGAAGAACGGGAAAGCAACCGCACCTGTCAGCCCGTAAACGTCTTTG
>JAKSPR010000030.1 GCA_024404655.1 Clostridia bacterium
AAGAGAGGATGCCAGCGAAGCATGCAAGGGCGACCGCAAAGCCCTTGCCGGTCACCCCCCGAAGCTGGGGAAAAATAGAATCAAGCCGAGGGCAGAGACCCCGGTCAAACAGCCGCGTCCCAATACCCCAACACAGATTTTCATGAAGCTCACAGAAAAAATCCTCATGTAAAATCCAAGCGTCCGCAGGAATGTAAATAATATTATAATATTGTGAAGAAAAAGTTGACAAAATCCTCTTTTCGGGGTACAATATACTATATATATCCATCGAAATCTCCCCCTTTAATTCCATACCCGCCGGGCGGCGCGTCCGGTGCGGAGAAAGGACCGGAAAACCCATGATCCGTAGTATGACTGCATACGGCAGAGCAAGAGCCGAGGTCGGCGGCAAGGATATCCTCGTGGAGATCAAGTCCGTCAATAACCGCTTTTATGACTGCTCCGTCAAGATTTCAAGACTGTACAGCTTCCTTGAGGAGCGCATCAAATCCTACGTCAAAGACGCAGGTATTTCCCGCGGCAAGGTCGATATTTTTGTCACCATGGAGCGCGTGGATACACAGGGCGTGGAGGTCTCCCTCGATGAGGCTTATGTGAAGTCTTATCTGGATGCCCTGTACCGCCTGCGCGATACGTTTGGTCTGAAGGACGATATTTCCGTCATGCGCGTGGCGTCCAATAAGGACATTTTCGCTGTTACCAAGGCGGAGGAAGATACCGAGGGCGACTGGAACGACCTGAAAGTGGTACTGGATGAGGCACTTGCAGGATTCACCGCCATGAGAGAGTCCGAGGGCGCAAGACTGTGCGCCGATATCAAAGAAAAGAAGCAGAATCTGGAAGCGTGCGTTCCCGAGATCGAAGCGCTCTCCAAGGAAGATACCAACAGCTACGCAGCAAAGCTGGAAGAGCGTCTGAAAAAGCTGCTCGACGAGCGCGAACTGCACATCGACGAATCCCGCATCCTCACCGAGTGCGCGATCTTTGCGGACAAGGTTGCAGTGGATGAGGAAACCGTGCGCCTGCGCAGCCATTTCAAGGCATTCGATGAGATGCTGGAAAGCAAGGAGCCCATCGGCCGCAAGCTGGACTTCCTCATTCAGGAAATGAACCGCGAGACCAACACCATCGGCTCCAAGGCAAACGCTCTCCGCATTGCAAAGATCGTCATCGGCATGAAGAACGAGATCGAGAAGATCCGCGAACAGATCCAGAATATCGAATAAGCGATGAGCAGATTTGTGAGCATCGGCCACGGCAATATGATCGCGGCTGAACGGATCGTCGCCGTCGTCTCCCCGGAATCCCAGCCGATCAAGCGTCTGGTTCAGGACGCAAAAGAGGAAGGCCGGGCGGTGGATGTGACCGGCGGCAGAAAAACAAAGGCTGTTCTGGTTGCGGACACGGGTCATGTGATCCTGTGCGCCCTCCAGACGGAAACCGTCGCGGCGAGACTGAACGGCTCCGCCGAGAGCGGAGATGCGGCAGAAGCCTCCGAAGAAACTGCTGAAAGCGAAGAATAAACCGAAAGGATTTTTTTAAGACACTGTCATGGAATCTATCATGAACATGAAAAAAGGTATTCCGGTCGTCATTTCCGGTCCCTCCGGCTGCGGAAAAGGCACCATTGTCAAGGAGCTTCTGAAAAAGTACCCCGAGACCTTTGCCCTGTCCGTTTCCGCCACCACCCGCTCTCCCCGCGTGGGCGAGGAACACGGCAGAGAATACTACTTCATCACTAAAGAGGAATTTGAGCGCCGTATCGCGGCAAACGAAATTCTCGAATATACCACCTACGTCGGCAACTACTACGGAACCCCGAAAAAGGAGCTTTATGAGCGCACCGAACAGGGCATCAATGTCATCCTCGAAATCGAGATCGAGGGCGGCATGAACATCCGTAAGCTCTGCCCCGAAGCGGTCCTCGTCTTCATCCTCCCGCCGAGCGCAAAGATCCTCGAAGCAAGACTGCGCGGCAGAGGCACCAACACCGATGAGGATATAAAGAACCGCATGACAAGAGCAAAGGAAGAAATCCTCTATGCGGAAAAATACGACTATGTTGTAATCAATGAAGAAGGCGGCGTCGAAAAAGCCGCAGAGGAAATTGCGGAAATCGTCCGCGCCGAGCAGAAGAAGGCCGCACGGAACAAAGGTATCGCAGACCGCTTCTTTGAAGAATAAGAAAATACATCACCAAAAGTGCTGAACATAAAGGAGAAAAAGTCATGATCTATCCGTCCATTGATGAAATCACCAAAGGCAAATACAACCGCTACACCCTCGTCATTGCCACCGCAAAGTGCGCAAGAATCGTCACCGACGAATATGTGGAGCAGAGAGAGCTTGCAGAAAAGCTGCTTGCCAACAAGGAAACCGACAAGAGCCTGGCTTCCATGATCCGCAAGGATATCCGCGATGAAAAGGCTGTCAAGAACGCCATCAAGCGTCTCTATAACGGCGAATTTGCCATCAAGGAAGCATCCGAAAAGCCTGCAGAAGAAGAAGCAGAGGCTCCCGCAGAGGAAACTGCGGAAAAGGCAGAGGAAGCTGCAAAGGCTGAATAAAAGCCGCATACGCACAGAACCGGAAGGGGTGACACCGTGGAAAAGCAGGAGATCTTTTGGTATGCCGTTGTGCATATTATAGATACGCCGTACCATGTGGATCGCCCCTTTACCTATTATGTCCCCTGTGAAATATCCGAGGAGGGGAGTGAAAGAGTTCCGTATATGGACGTTCACCCCGGCTGCTTTGTGCTGGTTCCCTTCGGCGGAGGAAACCGCAAGGTAATGGGCATTGTCACGGCGATGAAAACGCGGGAAGAGCTGGAAAAGGAAAAATCCATCGACCCGGCGAAATGCAAGCCCGTTGACCGTGTGCTCTCTCCGGAATTTGCGCTGGATGAGACCATGCTCGGCCTCTGCGGATATTTAAGCGAAATGACCTTCTGCACCATCGGTGACGCGGCAAAAGCCGTTGTCCCTGTGGGTTCGCTGAAAAGGATCACGGACGTCTATACCGCCGTCCCCGGAAGAACGTCGGATTTTGAAGAAAAATACGGCACGCGGGATATGCTGGAAAGAAAAGTCTGGGAGTATGTGTCCCTCCACAAAAGCGTCCGGCGGGAAAAGCTCATTTCTGTCTTCGGCGATGACGCGCCCAAAACGGCGGAGCATCTGCGCAGACAGGGCTTTCTTGTAAAGCATGAGGAGCTTTCCGGCGGAGACAATGTGCTCTATACCGTCTATGTGCGCCCTATCATCGGGGAAGACGATCTGAATCTTCTCCTTTCCAGCGATAAGGAAACAAGAAAGAAATACGGTCTCAGGGCGAAAAACGAGGGCTATCAGAAGCTCTTTTCCCTGCTCCTTGAAAACGGAGAAACGGAGGAAAGTACGCTTCTCTCCGAGGGAATCTCCAAAACCGTCATAAGCGGTGCTGAGCGGGCGGGGATCCTTGCAAAACGCGAAGAACTCTGCTACCGCAACCCCTACGCACAGGCGGCAAAGGCGGCTCCGGCAGACGGCAATATCTTAAACGACGAGCAGGAAGCGGCAAGAGAGGTCCTCTCCGGGCTTTACCGGAGTGGAGAAGCAAAAGCGGCGCTGCTCCACGGCGTGACAGGCTCCGGCAAGACCCGTGTCATCAAGGCGATGATGGATGAAGTCATCGCAGACGGCAGGCAGGTCATCATGCTGGTGCCGGAAATCTCCCTGACCCCCCAGTCCGTCGCCATCTTCTGCGCCTATTACGGAGAACGGGTGGCGGTGGTTCACAGCGGACTTTCCGCAGGTGAGCGGCTGGACGTCTGGCGGCGGGCCAAGCATCACGACGTTGATCTTGTCATCGGTACCCGCTCGGCGGTGTTCACGCCCTTTGACAACCTCGGCATGATCGTCATCGACGAGGAACAGGAACACACCTACAAGTCCGATATCACCCCGAAATATCACGCAAGAGACGCGGCGCGGTACCGCTGTGCGGCGGATAAGGCCCTGCTTCTGCTGGCCTCCGCGACCCCGTCCTTTGAAAGCTACTATAAAGCGCGCTCCGGCGTTTATACGCTGGTGGAGCTGAAAAAGCGCTACGGCGGCGCTGCGCTGCCCGATGTCATTATGGCTGACCTCCACGAGGACGGTGACATCACGGGCGAAACACCGCTGGGCAATACCATGGCCTCCGCCCTTGCCGAAACCAAGGCAAACGGAGAACAGGCGGTGATGTTTGTCAACCGCCGCGGCTATCAGAAATACATATCCTGTCTTGTCTGCAAAGAGCCCGTCATGTGCCCTCACTGCTCGGTTCCCATGACCCTGCACAAAGCGGGTCAGGCGGGAGCGTCGGTGCTGGTCTGCCACTACTGCGGCACAAGAGCAGCTCCGCCCGAAAAATGCCCCGCCTGCGGCAGCGACCACTTAAGAGCCTTCGGCTACGGCACCCAGCGCGCTGAGCAGGAAATCGCGGAGCGGTTCCCCGAAATCCGGACGCTGCGCATGGATATGGACACGACGCAGGGCAAATTCGCCCATGAAGAGATCCTCGGCAAGTTCCGGGAAAAAGAAGCGGATCTTTTGCTTGGCACCCAGATGGTAACGAAAGGACACGACTTCCCCGATGTAACGCTGGTCGGCGTTCTCGGTGCGGATGCGATGCTCTTTCAGGATGACTACCGTGCATCGGAGCGGGCGTTCTCGCTGATCACGCAGGTCATCGGCCGTGCCGGACGCAGCGGAAAGCGCGGACGTGCCGTCATCCAGACCTACAATCCCGATCATGAGATTCTGCGTTTTGCGGCGGCGCAGAACTACAGTGCCTTTTACGACAGCGCCATCGGCATCCGCCGGGCGATGATCTTTCCGCCGTTCTGTGATATGATCTCCATCGGTTTTTCCTCCGCAGAGGAAGCCGAGGTCATGAACGCCGCGTCGAAAATGTCAAAGCGCATCACAGAGTTAAAGGAAAAAGACTACAAGGACGTGCAGATGCTGGTCTTCGGCCCCTTTGAAGCGCAGATCTACCGCTTAAAAGAGCAGTTCCGCATGCGCATGATCCTCAAATGCCGGATGAACAAACGGACACGGGAAATGGTTACGGTGCTGATGAAGGAATTTTCCGCCCTCTGCTCCGGCCGCGTGACATTGTCCGTGGATGTGAATCCGACGAATCTATAAAAAAACAGCAGGACAATCAAAAAAGACACTCTGAAAAATCGAAAGGAATCGTATAGAACATGGCTAAACTGAAAATCTTAACCGAGGGCGATATGGCGCTCCGTCTGAAATCCCGTCCCGTCACCAATATCAACCAGCGCATCCTGACCCTGCTTGACGACATGGTGGAGACCATGCGTCTTGCCGACGGTGTCGGACTTGCCGCACCGCAGGTGGGTGTACTCCGCCGTGTGGTCGTCATCGAATGTGAACCCGGCAAGGTTCTGGAGCTTATCAATCCCGTCATCACCTCTCGTGAAGGCGAGCAGCACGAGCTGGAAGGCTGTCTCTCCGTTCCCGGCCGTCAGGGCTATACACACCGCCCCATGAAGGTCACGGTGGAAGCGCAGGACAGAACCGGAGAGCTCCGCACCTACGAAGGCGAAGGACTGCTTGCAAGAGCCTTCTGCCATGAAATCGACCATCTTGATGGTATTCTCTATATCGACCACGCGGAAATGGTACAGGAAGAAAAGTAAGCAGTTCGTATCGTATTATATTATCCGCAGGACCCCGAAAGGAAAAAACATCACCATGAGAATTCTATTTATGGGCACGCCGGAGTTTGCGGCACAGCAGCTCCATGCCCTGTATGAAAATAAAGACGAGCACGGTTGGGAGATCGTCGGTGCGGTCTCACAGCCGGACAAGCCCAAAGGACGCGGCCACAAGCTCACACCCACTCCCGTGAAAATCGAAGCGGAGCAGAACAGTATTCCCGTCTATCAGCCGGAAACCTTAAAAGACGGCGCATTTGAGGAGACCCTCCGCGCGCTGGATCCGGATCTGATCGTCGTTGCGGCCTACGGCAAAATCCTGCCTGGGTACGTCCTTGACTATCCGAAATACGGCTGCATCAATGTTCACGGCTCCCTGCTCCCCGCCTACCGTGGTGCGGCTCCCATTCAGAGAGCCATCATGGACGGTCTCACCGAAACCGGTGTGACCATTATGTATATGGCTGCGGGACTGGACACGGGCGACATGATCGACACCTGCGTGGTACCGATCGGAGAGAACGAAGACTTCGGTACGCTCTATGACGAAATGGGCAAAGCTGGAGCGGAGCTGCTGATCAAAGTCATCCCGACCCTTGAAAACGGGACGGCGGTCAGAACAGTCCAGGACGATGCACTTGCAAACTACGCCCACAAAATCGAAAAAGCGGAATGTGCGCTGGATTTCTCTATGGAGGCAAAAGCGCTGCACGACAAGATCCGCGGTCTCTCCCCCGCACCTCTCGGTTTTGTCGGACTTACCCACGACGGAAGCATGAGCACGGTGAAGATCGTCTCCACCGAAGTTGTGAAAGCGGACGGGGAGCATGGAACTCCCGGTCTCATTCTGGAAGCGGATGCGAAGGCAAGTCGTTTCACTGTCGCCTGCGGAAAAGGTGTGATCGCAGTGACTGCGCTTGTTCCCGAAGGCAAAGGCCGCATGAGTGCCGGCGACTTCATCCGCGGCAGAAAAATTGCGGCGGGCGACGTGCTTATCAAAAAAGAACTGTAACTTTTTTGCGTTCATCTGAAAGGAACCTGTGAGTTATGCTGCGTTACTATTTAGGTTATCTTCCCAAAGACGGGAGCGAACTCTATATCATTCTTCTGATCGCGGTACTGCTCTTTT
The DNA here is from genome assembly GCA_024404655.1 of Clostridia bacterium. Lineage (GTDB taxonomy): Bacteria > Bacillota > Clostridia > Oscillospirales > CAG-272 > RGIG3925. Next base: position 6,843 of record JAKSPR010000030.1, read on the forward strand.
CTCTCATCGCGCAGATCAAAGTCAAAAACACCTTTGAAAAATACAACAGAATCCCCAACAGCCGCGGAATGACGGGGGCGGAAGCCGCCTACCGGATTTTAGAAGCAAACGGGATCCATGATGTTCACATTACGAGCATTCCCGGCGAGCTCACCGATCACTACGACCCGAAAAATAATATGATTTATCTCTCGGAAGCGGTCTACAGCAGCACGGGCATTGCGGCTGTGGGTGTTGCCAGCCACGAAGCGGGTCATGCGGTCCAATATGCCACCGGTTACGATCCGATCAAGCTGCGCAGCGCCATTGTGGGGATCACGCAGTTTGCGTCCGCTGCCTCCATCGGAATCTTTATGCTGGGTCTTGTTTTCAGTTTCTCCTTTCTTGTGCAGATCGGATTTATACTCTATGCGATTGTGGCGTTCTTTCAGTTTATTACCCTGCCTGTGGAGTTCAATGCGAGCTCCCGTGCGTCGGCTGCTCTGGAAGGGATTCTGGAACCGAGTGAGTGCCGCGGGGTGAAAAAAGTGCTCTTTGCCGCGGCGATGACATACGTTGCAGCACTGGCGTCGGCATTGGTACAGCTTTTCCGGTTATATCTGCTGATGGGCGGCGGGGGCAGAAGGAGAAGATAAGACAGAACGGAAAAGGGTTCTGTTCTGATTTGATCATGTCGACTCAAGGCTCCGGCTTGAAAATACGCGACCTTTTGAAAAATGCTCGAACCCTGTCAGGGCGGAGCCCTGAAAGATCAAAACTTTTTTATGATGGGCAGCTTGTGCCGAGTAAAGGAAAAATTTAATTCATGACAGCAAGAGAAGCAGCCTTCGTTTCGCTGCAGAAATACGAAAACAACAAAAAATTCGCCAACATCGAAGCGGACACGGCGATCCGGCGCAATCATCTGGAAGGTGCGGACCGTGCGCTCTACACCAGCATCTTCTACGGCACCGTCGAGCGCAAAATTACCCTCGACTACTACATTGATTTTCTCTCCAAGCGGAAAGCCGACATTGATGCAAACGTCCGCATTATCCTCCGCATGAGTCTCTATCAGCTGGCCTATCTTGACCGTGTTCCCGACTATGCGATTCTCAACGATGCGGGGGAGCTCTGCAAGCGGTTTGCAGCGAAAAATGCGGTCTCCTTTATAAACGGTCTTCTCCGGAATTTCATTCGGAAAAAAGACGAAATCCGTTTTCCCGACGAAAAACTGGAACCTATCTCCTTTTTGAGCGTCAGATATTCCTATCCGGCGTGGTTAATGGAGCTCTGGGTCTCATCCTACGGCTATCAGAAGACGAAGCGGATCCTTGACGCCTTTGACATCAATCCTCCGATCACGTTACGGGTAAACACCCTGAAAACGGACATTCCCTCCCTTCTGGAAGCCTTTTCGGCGGATGCGATCGGGGTTCGGGAAACGCTCTATGCAAATGGGGGATTACGTCTGACGGGGCACACGCCGCTTGACAAAATTCCCGGTTTTGATGCCGGGCTCTGTTATGTGCAGGATGAAGCCTCCCAGATCGCGGTCTCGGTGCTTGATCCGAAGCCCGGGGAGATTCTGATCGACGCCTGCTCCTGCCCCGGCGGAAAGAGCTTTACCTCTGCGATGCGGATGGAGAACAAAGGCCGTATCCGCAGCTATGATCTTCACAAAAACAAGCTGAAGCTGGTCTCGGAAGGTGCAGAGAAGTTAGGCATCTCCATGATCGAGACGGCGGAGCAGAACGGTGCGGAATTTGTTCCGGAGCTGGAATCCTCCGCTGACCGTGTTCTCTGTGACGTTCCCTGTTCCGGCCTTGGGGTACTCTCCAAAAAGCCCGACATCCGGCACAAGGAAAAAGACGAGGTGGACCGTCTGCCCGCCATCCAGTATGCGATTCTTGAAAACTGTGCGCGGTATGTCAAAGAAAACGGCATTCTTGTCTATTCCACATGCACGCTGAATCCCGCGGAGAACGAGGAAAACGTAAAGAAATTCCTCGCCGTTCACAAAGAGTTCCGCGCGGAGCCGATCGTCATTGAGAAAACCAAGACGATCTGCAAGGAGGACGGCATGCTGACCGTGTTCCCCGATGAATTTGACGGTTGCGACGGCTTCTTTGTCGCAAAGATGCGGAAAATCAAGGCAGAATAAAGAATATAAAGAAAGATACAATCATGACAGAAAAGACCGACCTTCTCTCCATGCTCCCAGGTGAGGTGGAGGAATACTGTAAATCCATAGGAGAACCCAGGTTCCGCGCGGGGCAGATCTTCAAGTGGATGCATACGGGCGCTTCGTTTGATGAGATGTCCAATCTCTCCAAGGCACTCAGAGAAAAACTCAAGGAAAACGCCGTTCTATATTTTCCCGAGATCGCGGAGAAATTCGTTTCCGCAAAGGACGGAACCGTCAAGTACCTCTGGAGACTGTATGACGGACAGAACGTCGAGAGCGTGTTCATGCGCTATCACCATGGCAATACCATCTGTATTTCCACACAGGCGGGATGCAGAATGGGATGCGCATTCTGCGCGTCCACTCTCGGCGGTAAGGTGAGAGACCTCCTGCCCGCAGAAATGCTGGGACAGGTCATCATGGCACAGCGGGATATGGGAGAACGCATTTCCGGCATCGTCCTTATGGGAATCGGAGAACCGTTTGATAATTATGAGAACGTCGTGAAGTTCTTGAGACTTGTCAATGACCCCGCCGGATTGAATATCGGATATCGCCATATTTCCCTGTCCACCTGCGGCGTGGTAGACGGCATTGATCGGTTTTTAGGCGAGGATATCCCCGTTACATTGTCCGTTTCCCTCCACGCACCGACAGATGCACTGCGGTCGGAGATCATGCCCATCAATCGGAAATGGAATATAGAAAAGCTCCTCGGCGCAGCGGTGCGGTATTTTGAGAAGACAGGACGAAGGATTTCGTTTGAATATACCCTGATCGCAGGAAAGAATGATACTAAAGAGGGCGCACAGCAGCTCGTTGCGACCATGAGAAAGTATGTCGGACGGAGAATGCCGATCCATGTCAATCTGATTCCGGTCAATCCCATAAAAGAGCGGGAATTTGAGGCATCGGAGCAGGAAAGCATCAAAAAGTTTGCGGAGTATCTGGAAAAGAACGGAATCGTTGCGACGGTGAGAAGAACACTCGGCCCGGATATCAACGCATCCTGCGGACAGCTCCGGAATAAGAAGAATCAGGACGAAAAGAACGCACTTCACTAGCGGCTGTTGCCCATTGAAAGTTTTGATCGACCTTTTTCAAAAGGTCGCAGGTTTTTAGGGCAGCGCCCTAAATCGAGGCCCGCAGGCCTCGAAACACCCTGACACTTCAAAAGCGCTATTTCTCTTTTCGTTACCACGTTTTCGCCTTTGGCGAAAACAGTCTCTTCTTTTCAAGAGAAAAAGAGAAAAGGTAATCCCCCTTTGATCTTACCCCAAAAGAAATTTCCCTTTTATTGATACTATATATCCCCCCTTTATTGTTACAAAATATCTCCATCCCCAAAAAGAAAGGAATGGTCAAAATTATGAATCTGTACGGAAAAACCGATATCGGCAGACGGCGGAAGAATAATCAGGATAGCTTTGTCATCCGCCGGTTTGATGAATGTGACGCTCTGCTCGGACTCGTCTGCGACGGCATGGGCGGCGCATCGGGCGGTAATATCGCAAGCGCACTGGCTTGTGAGGTGTTCTGCGAGCGCGTGGGAAAGTTCCTTTGCTCCGATAAGGTCAAGAACGGAACCGCCACAGAGGGCGATATCACATCCGCTCTGGCACACGCCGTCACAGACGCCAATGGCGAGGTGTATCGCCGCGCGGATAAGGATAAGACGCTGAAGGGCATGGGTACGACGCTGGTCGCAGCCGTGGTCATCGGTCATATCCTGTATGCCGTCAACGTGGGAGACAGCAGACTGTACCTCTGGGCTTATGGCAATTTAACCCAGATCACAAAGGACCATTCTCTCGTGCAGTACCTTCTCGATTCCGGTAAGATCACAGCAGAAGAGGCAAAGAATTATCCCAATCGGAACGTCATTACCAGAGCCGTCGGTACGGAACGCTCTATCGAGGCCGATATTTTCTCCCTCGATCTTTCCATCCTTGCCGATGATGAGAAGGCGTGCGCACTGCTCTGCTCCGATGGCCTTTCCGCTTATGTCGATCAGAATACCATCATTGATATCCTCGACGGCATGGCGCAGGAGGACGGAGACCGGGCCGCAGAAGAGCTCATTTCCGCAGCCAATGAGGCGGGCGGCGTTGATAATATCACCGTTGTACTTATGACACAGATCCGCGGGGAAAATGCAGCTGTCATGGGCTCCGCAGCGGAACCCGCAGCAGAGCCCGCAGCGGGGGAGGACAAGACCGATGGAAACCTTTGAGAAATACGTCGGTCAGGTCTTCGACCGCCGCTATCATATCAATAAGATCATCGGCATCGGCGGCATGGCAGTCGTGTTCGAGGCTTATGATCAGCTCATGAACCGTACCGTCGCCGTCAAGATGCTCAAGGAAGAGATCAATAACGACGCACAGGCGGTCAAGCGCTTCATCAATGAATCCCGCGCCGTCGCCATGCTCAATCATCCCAATATCGTCAATATTTACGACGTGTCGGTGAGAGACGATATCAAGTATATCGTCATGGAATATATCCACGGCATCACGCTCAAAAACTATATGAACCGGAAGGGCATCATCGGCTGGAAAGAAGCGCTGTCTTATACGGAGCAGATTCTGAAGGCTCTGGAGCACGCCCACGCCAAGGGCATCATCCATAGAGATATCAAGCCCCAGAATATCATGCTCTTAAAGAACGGCGTCATCAAGGTCGCTGACTTCGGTATCGCAAAACTGCCCAATACGGAAACCGTCACCATGACCGATAAGGCCATCGGTACCGTTTACTATATCAGCCCCGAACAGGCCAGCGGCAAGACCGTTGACCATCGCAGCGATCTCTATTCCCTCGGCGCCATGCTTTATGAGATGGTCACGGGACAGCTCCCGTTCTATGCGGAATCCACCGTGTCTGTGGCACTCATGCAGGTCAATGATAACCCCGTCCCCCCGAGAGAACTCAACCCGGCACTGCCGGAGGGCCTGGAGCAGATCATCCTCTGCGCCATGGAGAAGGACCCCGAATACCGCTACCGCAGCGCAGAGGAAATGCAGCGCTATGTCATGCAGCTCCGCGCCCGTCCCGATACTGTCTTCCCGTCCAGAAAACCCGATGAGGACGACGAATCGGTCTCCCGGACAGGTCCTAACCCCAATAAGCCCAAGAAGAAAAAGAAGCGTAAGGGCAGCCGTTCCATGCTCCCCGTCATCGCGGGCGTTGCACTGGCGTTCCTCGTCATGGGCGGCGCGGCTATGTACTATGTGCTCCAGCAGATGATCATCAAGCAGGAGGACGTGGACTATGAAACCATCAAGGTCGAGAATTTCGTCGGTATGACGTATACCGATGACGAAAGTCTTCTTGCCGATAAAGAGCATAGGGACTACTACGTCATCCGTACCGAATCCGTCTACAGCGCGGAAAGCCCGGAGAATACCATCATCAAGCAGGAACCCGCTGCAGGCGAGACACGGAAAGTCAGCAAACGCAATGAGCAGTTCTGCGACGTCGTTCTGACCATTTCCAAGGGCGCGGAGACGTTCGTTCTGCAGGACCTCACCAATCAGGACTACCGTCAGGTGGAATTGCTGCTCGACCGTATGGGTCTGAAATGCGACATTCAATAAGAATTCCACGATACGGCGCTGGAGGATTACGTCTACGGCATGGATCCGCTCCCCGGTGATACCGTGACCTCCGGCGATACCATCACGCTGTACGTCTCCATGGGACAAAAGATCGAACTGGTTACCGTTCCCAGCTTTTTAGGCCTTACCAAAGAAGAGGCCATGAAGCTGCTCATTGAGGCCGATCTGTCCCTCGGTAAGGTCACGCCGGTGAAATCCGACCAGCCTGTGGGAACCATCCTTTCCCAGTCCAAGCCCGAATTTGCAAATGTCCCCAAGTCCGCAACGAAGATCGACTTCACCGTCTCCGGCGGTCCCGACTATGATCCCGACCAGGATAACCCCAAGAAGGACGAGGAAATGGAAACGGAGAACACGGACGCGTGACACCGAACCACTGAAACCGTCTTCCGCACTCTTTTCCGGCATCGTGACGGCAGGTGTCGGAGGACTTTATACCGTCCGATGCGAAAATAACGGCGGAGAAATTCCAGCCGGAACGATCCCGGACGGGACTATTGTCCGCTGCCGCGCGAAAGGAACATTCCGCCATGACGGACTTTCTCCGCTGGTCGGAGACCGGGTAAGAATTTCGATCCCGGAGGGATATAACTGCGAGGATGCGGAGGAATCATCCGAAAACGCATCCCGCCCCGATACAGGAGCACGCTCCGATACAGGAGCACGCTCCGATTCCGGAGCACGCATTGAGGAAATCCTGCCGAGACGGAATGCCCTTCTGCGCCCGGCGATGGCAAACCTTGATACCCTGTTTTTCGTGATCGCGGCAAAGGACCCGGACCCGTCTCTGCGGTTCATTGATAAGCTCCTTGTGATCCTCGAATATGAGAAGATCGAGCCGGTCATCATCGTTTCCAAATGCGACCTCGACCGGGAGAAGGCGGAGAAGCTGCGCATCAAATACGAGAAGTGCGGCTATACCGTCATTCTCACCGACAGCGAGACAAGATCCGGCGACGCTGCCGTCGCTGACTACTTAAAGACGTTGCCCGCAGGCAGTGTTTCGGCCTTTTCCGGCGTTTCCGGCGCGGGGAAATCCACGTTGATGAACCGCCTGTTCCCGGAGCTTTCGCTTGAAACGGGAGAACTCAGCGAAAAGATCGCAAGAGGCAAACATACGACCCGCGCGGTGGAGCTCTACCGGCTTTCCGACTGCGCAGGGGATGACGCATATCGGGGAGACCTCGCCGATACACCGGGCTTTTCCATGCTGGATTTCGCAAGATTCGATTTCTTCTCCTGTGAAGAGCTCCCCGGCACGTTCCGGGAGTTTGTCCCCTACCTCGGCAAATGCCGTTATACCAAATGTACCCATACAAAAGAAGACGGCTGCGCCATCCTCGCCGCCGTCTCCGAAAAGAAAATCCCCAAATCCCGCCATACCAGCTATATGGAGCTTTTTGATGTACTCAAAGTGAAAAAGGATTGGGAAAAATGATTTTTGGTTGGCGGATTCCGTCCGCTATAACATGCTTCTAAAAAGATTACTATGCATCCCCATTCAGAAAAATCAATATTTTGGAGGGATAAACTATGGCAAACAAATACGCCGGTACCAAAACCGAGCATAATCTGCGGGATGCGTTCGCCGGGGAGAGCCAGGCACGCAATAAGTACACCTATTTCGCATCCGTCGCCAAGAAG
>JAKSPR010000300.1 GCA_024404655.1 Clostridia bacterium
AGCTCAAACGCAGAATCTGAGCCTGCCGCGGTATGCAGACCGTCAATATTCTGGGTAACGATGCTGACTATCCGATTTCGAGAAGCCAGTTCCGCAAAGAATCGGTGTGCTTTATTTGGCTTTGCTTCCGGGTAAACCATTTTTTCACAATAGAACTGATAGAACTCTTTCGGATGCCGCAGAAAGAAACTGTGGGAGATGATCTCCTCCGGAGAAATGGTTCCGCCTTTCTGGTTATAAAGACCGTCAGCAGAGCGGAAATCCGGTATGCCTGAGGGGCAGCTGATTCCTGCTCCTGTAAATACACACAGATTTTCAGATGCCTTTAGTATTTCAGCAAGACGCTGAATCTGATAAGAATCAGTCATATTCATGCCTCTGCAAAATACCGGCGGATAAAGTAAGACGGGGAACAGCTCCAGGCATGGCAGTAAGAATTCATGATGATATCGCTGTACGGGGAAACATCGGGATTGCCGGGTACATACGCCTCCCAGAAGGTGTCAGCTCCATGCTTCACCATACTGCCCCAGTAGGACTTGATATAGGAAAGCGCTTCTTCTTTCATACCCAGTTTCATCATGGCTTCGACCACGTAATGGTGCATATAGGGGGTAACAGGCTTTACAGAATCCCCGGATGCAAGCGCATGGGTCAGGGCAGCCTTGCCTTCTTCACCGATCAGCGCACCGCCGAGGATCATCCATGCCTGCGCCTGTACGGAATACTGATAATCGTCCGACGGACTCAGAATCGCACTCTTTTCTTTATCGAAAAGGACCTGATAAGCAGCCTTTCTTGATAGTTCCAACGTATTTATAAATTCATCTGCAATACTGTTTTCGCCAAGAGCTTCTGCAAGCGCCGCCATCTTTTCAAGGGTATACATAAGAACCCCCTGCAGCGGCGCGCAAGTGCGGATATTCGGTGCCCAGTCGATAAAGCACCAGCCGACAACGCTGTGAATCACACCATCTTCACCGATCAGACTGCAGGCAAGTTTTGTCTGTCTGACTGCCGTCGGGAACAGATCCTTCGCAGTCTCCGTATCTTTTGTAAATTCATAATAATCACAGAGCGCCGCACAATAAAGGAGTGCATAGTCCGGCATCTGCATATCATCATAGAAAACCGCAGGCTTCTGATAGAGGCACCCCGGCAGGAATTTTCCGTCCTCTTCACAAGCCGCAAAAAGATAGAGACAGCGGCGCGCAAGCGCATTGTTGCCGAACAGATAATGATCGGTCAGAGCCTGCAGACGAAGGTCCCCTGTCCAGAGACGGCGGTCACGCTTGGGTCCGTCTTCATAAGCAGTCTGCATGCAGTCTTCCAGTGTCTTGGCAGCAACACGGTCAATCGCCGCAAGTTCCGGATCAATCCCGGCAGGCAGAGGTTTCAGTCTGGATCTGTCTGCGCTGGTTACACAACGGACGGAGAAATCAGAAAGCATGACGTCTCTGGGTGTATATAGTACCGTCACTTCAAGATAACGGAAACAGTAGCGTCTTGGCAGACGGACGATCTCCGGGAAATCCACATTGATGATATCCTCCTGGAGCCATGAAGCACAAAGGCCGCCATGGTAGTCGGAGAATTCTCTTGAGAGCTCATAGGGAATTTCCCCGAAGCGCAGTCTCAGTCTGACAGGCGCATCAAGATACCGGTCTGCATGGCGCAGGCGGAAAGAAAGATAACCGACGCAGTGATCACCGAAATCGAGGATAAAGCGATCTCCGGGGTGAAAAATCCGGTCAAGTTCTCCGGCATCTTCGGTCCTGACACCGAAAAATGCGGATTCGTCCGGCACGATCTTTACGGTTTTTGCAGATGTTACCTCTTTTTCAAAGAGCTTCGGTGTGTTGATATCTGCTTTTTCAAGGAAAAATTTGTCCATACGTTTCAGCACGTCCTTTCAACTTTTTCCCCATCATAGCACAAAATCGGAGTAAAGTCAAGAAAAAACGCGGTTCTACTTGCAAAATTCCGGCGTTTATGGTAAAATATGGATACGGATTCCTATCATGGCAGCATCACAGAAATCCATGCAGAACGGAGATCAATATGACAGAGACCCTTTATTCCACTGAGTGTTACTGTACCAATTTTACAGCAACAGTACTTTCCTGTATAAAAGAAGACGACAGATATGCAGTCATTCTTGATAAAACTGCGTTCTTTCCAGAACAAGGCGGTCAATACGCCGATACCGGGACCCTTGGTCCCACCTGCGTTCTGGATGTGCAGATCAAGGACGGTGTCATCACCCATTATACCGACCGGCCTCTGATGAAAGGAACCTCCGTCTTCGGTATCATTGACTGGAAAAAGCGCTTTTCACGGATGCAGAATCACACCGGAGAGCACATCGTTTCCGGCATTATCCATGCGCATTTCGGATATGACAATGTCGGTTTTCACTTAAACGACAGCGAAGGGACACTGGATCTCAACGGTACCCTCACGCGCGATCAGCTGGAACAGGCCGAAAACGAGGCAAATGAAGCGGTCAGCAGAAACGTGACGATTCACATTCTGTTCCCGACAGCAGATCAGCTTCCGACCATGAGCTATCGTTCCAAACTGGAGCTGACGGAAAACGTGCGCATCATCTCCATCCCGGGCTTTGATACCTGTGCCTGCTGTGCGCCTCACGTTAGAACCACAGGCGAAATCGGCATCATCAAGATACTGGAAGCTGTGCGCTACAAGGGCGGCATGCGGATCCATCTGAAATGCGGCGCATACGCCATGGAGGACTATAAAATGCGCTATGCGGTCACCACAGTCACTGCAAATGCCCTTCATATCAGACCCGAAGAAATTCCGGAGGGGATCGAGCGTCTTTCTGCGCAGATTTCATCTCTGAAAGCAGAGCTGAATGCCGTTCGCAGAGAATATCTCGCCCAAAGAGCCGCAGCGCTGGAGTATACCGACGGCAATCTTTGCTTCATTGAAGCCGGAGCAGATATCCAGGCCCTGCGCGACCTTGTCAACGCAGGAACCGAAAAATGCAGCGGTATCTGTGCAGCTTTTGCGGGAGACGATCAGAGCGGTTATCTCTTCGTCATCGGCTCCAAGAGTATTCCTCTGCGCAAACGGGCGGGGGAGATCACCGCAGCCCTGCAGGGACGGGGCGGCGGAACTGATCAGATGATTTCCGGCAGTGTCACAGCACCGGCCGCAATGATCCGCAGTTTTATCAGTCATTTTACTGCATAAATTTTCGGCCTCCGCACGATGCTGTGCGGAGGCCGTTTTTGCATTATTGCTTTTTGTCGGATGTCACCCGGAGCGCTTCTCCATCGGTTTCAATGAGAATCGTGCCGCAGGCGTCAGTGCGGAACAGGAGAATCTCACGGTCGTTCAGCCGTTTCACCGTTTCTGCATGGGGATGACCGTATTCATTGGCAAGTCCGCAGGATGCAACTGCGATGATGGGATTCACAGCATCCAGAAATACTTCCGTCGACGAGGTCGAGGAACCGTGATGTCCGAGTTTCAAGACATCTGACCGAAGTTCTTCCGCCGGATATGCAGCAAGCATCTCTTCTTCGGACAAGGCTTCCGCGTCTCCCGTAAAGAGAAACGACCGGTCACCGTAGGTCAGGCGCAGAACAATGCTGTCGTTGTTGCCGTTTTCATAAGGACCTCCGAGGGGCGCGAGGATTGTGAATACCGCATCGCCGAGACCGTATGTATCGCCTGGGCTGACATAGAGAACATCGTCTGCATATCGCTCCGCAGCTTCCATCAGCTTATCATAGGAGGAGGTCTGTGTCTCACACTCCGGAATAAGAACCGTATCCGCATGATGACGGGCAA